>WHTS01000087.1 GCA_009377585.1 Betaproteobacteria bacterium | reverse complement strand
GGCGTCGGACCGTTGAAGACCGAGACGGTGCCGCGCCGGCTTTCCTTGTTCCCATCGACATCGGCGACTTCCGCACCCAGCAGGCGATCGGCCTGCATCCGGATCTGGTGCGAGGTGCGGTAGTTGACGTGGAGGGTCCGCGAACGTCCGCGAACATCCACACCGAGCGACTTCCACGAGAACGGCTGCTGGAAGATGCGCTGGCCGAGGTCGCCCGCGAAAAGGAGCGCATTCGGACGACCGCCGCCCAGCGCCGCGAGAAAGCGCAGCTGCGCGACGCTAAGGTCCTGCGATTCGTCGACGACCGCGAAGTCGAACGCCGGGCGCTTGCGCTCGGTCGCATCCGCGGCGAGTCGACAGAACATTTCTGCTCGCGTTACCAGGTGCCGTGCCTTCAGGCGCACGCGCACGGACTCGAAGATTGCCCAAAGGGCGGCGCGGCGCTTCTCGGGCAGCCGCGTCTTGCGACCGAGCCGCTTCACGTCGCGATAAGCCTCCCAGGTGTCGAGCTGCCATGCGTCGACCAGCTCGTCCCACTCGGACAGCAGAAAGCCGCGACCCGCCTTCTCTCCGGCCGCTTTCGCTTCCTTTTCGATCGCGTCCTGGATTGCTTGCGATGATGCGATGTTCGGGTCACCGAAGCGCCGCTCGTACAGGCGCTCGCCGATCGCATCCATTGCATGGACTTCGATACGCTCGGCCAATCGCGGCTCGTTGCCCACCAGGCGCCGCAGTCTCGTGCGCAGTGCGTTGGCCAGCGTGTCGGAGAAGGTCGTGAGGAGCACCCGGCTCTCGTGATTCTTGCGCGCAAGGTAGACCGCGCGATGCAGTGCGACGATCGTCTTGCCGGTGCCTGCGGAACCCGATACGCGGGCGGGACCGCCATAGTCCCGCTCGACCCATTCGCGCTGGGCTGGATGCAGGAAGATCGTCCACTTGTCCCATGGGTAGGCGAGCGCCCGCTCGAGCTCGTCGACGTCGGTCATCACGCGGAAGCGGCGCTGCGCATCGGGGTGCTCGAATGGATCGGCACCTGCAGGCATCTTCGGACGCACGATCTGCGGCTGGCCGCCGGTCGCCAGTTCGAGCAGCGCTTCGGCGGCCTCGCTCGGCAGATGGGTGGCCAGTTCCAGCAGGCTGTCCTCGTCCGCCAGGCGTACGTCGGCGAGCCACTCGGACGGCACGCCGTAGCTCAACAGCGTTTCATCGGGGGTTTGCGCGAAAAGCAGTCGCTTGATCGCCGCCGGTCGCTCACGCTCGGCATACCTCGGCGCGGGGATCTCGACAACGCGCTCGCGTATCTCCACCAACTGGGCAGCGCCCGTCCTGGGGTGCGTTTCGAGCTTGCGCCGTTCAGCCCAGGCATACGCCTTGTCGTGGTGGTCGACGTAACACAGAAGCAGATCGGCGTGCGTCTTGTGGACGATCAGGCGAATGTCCCTGCCGGCGCGCACCGACCAGAAGTTCTTGTCCTTCGCCCGGTCGAGCTTGTGAAAGCTCATGCCGGGGTTGACGGGATTCATCTGCAGGTCGAACGCCGTCGTCTTGACGAGCTTCTGCTCCTCGCCGGTGAGGCGCGCGAGGCTGTCGGTGAAGGTGTCGGCGATGCGGAAGTTCATGGACACATGCAAGCCGGCTGCGAAGTGCCGGTCACGCGCCCATCATTGTCCGCGGGAAACGCCCGCGTCGGTTTGTCGAACAGCGGACGAAACCGAACGGTTATTGCTTTATTCGAGGTGTGACGGGTGGTCTCTGGCTCGAAACGCTCAGGGTCTCCTGACTCGCAGCTTATTGTCGGTCAAAACCGCAAAGCAACGAGCGAGCGAGTCCATCCCCTCGGATTTCATCCCAGCGAAGGGGCCGCTGGAAAGGGCAAGTCTTCCTCGGCTGAGGATGCGGCAAAGGCGATGATCGCACGCACCGCATCCTCATCGAGCGTAGGAAAATCCTTGACGATTTCCGCCGCGCTCATACCTTCTGCCAAGCTGGCCAGAACGGTCCGGAACCGTGACTCGCGTTCCCTTGATGACCGCTTCGCCGCCGCAGATTGCACGGTCTCGAACTATGTACTGCCTGTAATTCATGGCCATAGTGGGATTCCTTGCGAGAGTTACCCTGCGCACAAGACCCCGTCCACTAACGCCAATCGTCACCAGGCATGATTCGACGCATGAACTCGTCGAACAACGGCACCGTAAACGCCGTATCGCCGTGACTGGGACTCCATATCATGCCTTTGGCGATGAGCACGTTCCTGGTCGGTCCCAGCGAGGTTACCTTTCGTTTGAGTTGGTCAGCGATGTCGCCCGAACGGTGCGGCCCGGGGCCCAACTCCGCCATCGCCCTCAGATAGCGCTTCTCCAACGGCGTCAGTCGATCGAAGCGCACACGAAAAAAACTGGTATCGAGGGCCGCGATAGCAGACTCACCGGCCTGAGCCACATCACTGATCGTAATCGGAGATGCCTTCGCCGTATCCCAGGCGTGCTTACCCCATTCCTGGAGGAAATAGGGGTAGCGATGGGTCGCGCGCACTATGTTATCGAGCGCATCCTGGTTGACTTCGACGCCATTATCATTGGCTGGCTTACGAATCGCGACGGCCGCAGCATCGGCCGGGAGTGGGCCAATTTCGGGAAAGTCGAACAGCCGTTCGGCGTAAGATTTCGCGCGACCCATCTGACCCCGCAGTTGGGGCAGTCCGGCGCCGACGAGCACGACCGGTAATCGCCGCTGTGCACAGCGATGCAGGGCGGTTATCAGAGCGGCCAGCTGGTCCTCTTCAACGTACTGTAATTCGTCGATAAAGAGGACGAGCGCGGTGCCGCCTGCGTGCGCGGCAGCACCAGCCACTTCCAGCAACGCCTGCAAGTCATGTTCGAGGTCGCCGTTGTCTGCGAGACCCGGCTCCGGATCGAAATCAAGCCCTACTTCGATATCCTGATACTTGACCTTGAGCGCCTTCGCAAATCCCGCAAGACCTTTCAGAGCGCGTATGGAGAAGGCCTTCGCCTGCTCGATTCGAGATAGCCGCAGCAATGCCATGCGCAGTTGCGGCGCAAGAATCGCAGGCAAGGAGCGCGACTCGGGCGCCTCGACGCGGATCGTATGAAGTCCCGCAGCTTCCGCATCCTCCCGCATGCGATCCAAGAGCACAGTTTTCCCCACGCCTCTCAAACCCACCATAAGAATGCTTTTGGTAGGCAGCCCCAGGCGCACTCTTTCCAATGCTATCCGCACCAATTCGCGCAATTCGTCGCGCCCGGCCAGTTCGGGCGGCGGGGTCCCTGCGCCGGGCGCAAAAGGGTTGTTTACGGGGTCCATGCACGCGAGTTTATAGCGAAATTAGCGAGTTTACAAAGATTTTATAAACTCGCTAAACTCCGTATAAATCCCGCCTTGTCAGACTCCGAAGACCTTCATCACCTCGTCGCCGAGGTGGTTGATGACCTTCACCGCGATACGGCCCGATCCGGGCTTGGGGAACGGCCGCGAGGTGTCGCTGTTGAGCGTCGCCCAGGCGTCCACATCGATCTCGGCCTTGAGCGTGGTCTTGAGCGCGCTGTAAGGGTCGTTCGCGCCGAGGAAGTAGGCGTGGCGGACGAAGAAGCTCTCTTCGTTGTAATCGGTGTCGATGAACCAGCAGGCGATGCCTTCGGGGCCGTCGCTTCGGACTTCGCCGGTCTGCGGGTGGAAAACGTCGACGCCATTCACCTTGACTCGGATCGTATCGTCGGCCGCGGGCAGGATCGTGATGTCGGGCTCGCCGAAGATGACGAACAGGTTGCCCTTGCCGGTGTTCTTGAGATCCTCGGCCATGTGCAGGTCGGCGTTCATGCGCGCCTTGAGAACGGGAATGCGGCCGAGCTTGCTGAATTCGGTGGCGTGCGCCTCGTAGTTGAAGGCGCAGGCGATCAGCACGTCGAAATCGGCGTCGCTCGCCTCGCGCGCCGCCCGGACGAGATCGGGCCGAATGACCGTGCCGAACTCGGGGCCGATGAAGATTGCGGCGCGCTTCTCGACGCCGGTGCTGTTGCTGGATTCACTGCCGGCCGGTGATGCGGAGCCGCCTTCGATGTAGCGGCCCTCGGCGCACACGAGATCGCCCGGCCACGGCTTGAGCGACGTGAATACGATCCGGTCTTCCTTGTGCGCCTGCTGCACGCCGGCGGTCTTGAGGTTTTCCAGGATCATCTGCGCGAACGACTGCGCCTCGTTGTAGCCCGGGCGCGGCTCGCCGGCGCGATCGATCAGCTCGTCGTTCTCGTCGACGCCCAGCACGCGATGTGGCGACAGGCTCTCGACGGTGAACGGCCCGGCGACGCGCACCTTCTTGTTGTCGGTGTAGGGCTTGTCGTACAGATATTCGTACTCGGCCTTGGCGGCGATCGAGGCGTCGATTTCTTTCTGGCGTGCGATGCGCGCGGCCCACCAATCGGCGTGCAGCTTCTTCGCGCTATCGGACCATTTGGCATCCACCTCACGCGGAATTTCCCACTCCTCCCAAGCGTCATTCCCACGTGCGCGGGAACCGTCATTCCCGCGCACGCCCGACCTGTCATTCCCGCGCAAGCGGGAATCCAGGCTCTTCGCTTCTGGATGCCCGCCTTCGCGGGCAAGACGCCCGGGGACGGGGCCGACGGCCTGGTTCAGCTGCTCCCGCAGCGGCTCCAGCGTCGCCTGCCATTTCTCCCAGATGACGTCGATCTCGGCGTTGTTGGCGATCGACTTCAGCGTGATGTGCGGCACACGCTCGTAGACGAAGCCGTAGCGGATGTCGCCATGAACGGGTTGAGATGACGGCACGGTGCGCGTGACTTCGGCTTCCTTGATCTGGCCTTCGCGCGAATCGGCGAGCAGGTAGTACGGGTAGCGCGCGCCCATGACGCGCGAGCGAGCGAGTGCCAGCGCGACGCGCGACGTGTCGATCGTGATCCAGCGGCGGCCCCATTGCTCGGCGACGTAGGCGGTGGTGCCGGAGCCGCAGGTGGGGTCGAGGACGAGGTCGCCGGGGTCGGTCGACATCAAAATGCACCTCTGAACCACTTTAGACCCTGTCTGAACTACATATACCTTCTCTTCGGTGAACGACCCGGTACCCGTATCCGTCCAGCTTGCAGTCAACGGCGTAACAGGATAATCGTCGAGAAATCGAACGAAGCGTAGGCTGTTCTTTACGTTCTCAACGCGCCCCGCTTTCACAATTCGCGTCATTCCACCTTGCGTAGTGGACCAGCCCCTTCCGCCACCCGGTTCAAATTTGCGGCCTTCATTCTCAACAACGAAGTGCATTGCGGATCCAGGACCCGATGCGCGACCTTGCCGTTGTGAGGTCAGGTCGCCCAAACGATACGGGCGACCGTCTATCTGGCCTGTCGTGATCAGTTTCTCTCCTTCGACGTTGTTGATTGCTTCGCGCACCCCTTTCTCGCGCTAAATCCTGGGGAAAAGGAACGTGCCACTTGCCGCAAAATTTTTCTCCGCAAACAGCACGCGATACTTGAGGTGTTCCAGCGATTTTCCGTAGTGAAGAACGAAGTCAAACGGCGTTGCCAGAAACTCTGATGTCTGACTTGATGTTGTCTGAAACACAATTGTCGAGGCCCGATTCGATTCGCCAAATACTTCATCAAGCAACGCACGAACGCGATGCAGGTTCTCATCCCCAATCTGCACAAAAATCGATCCCGATTCTGCGAGCAAGTCACGCGCAATCGTGAACCGGTCACGCAAGTACGTTAAATAGCTGTGCGTGCCATCACGCCATGTGTCGCGAAACGCCTTCACCTGCTCGGGTTCGCGTGTGATGTGATCCGACTTACCGTCCGTCACAGATCTACTGGTCGTGCTCCACTGGAAGTTGCTGTTGAATTTGATTCCGTAGGGCGGATCGAAGTAGATGCACTGCACCTTCCCGCGCAGCCCCTCTCTCTCGGCGAGGCTCGCCATCACCTGCAGTGAATCGCCGAGAATCATCCGGTTCGACCAGTTCTGGTCGTGCTGGTAGAACTCGGTCTTGTCGACGTCCTTCGGGATGCCGTTGAAGTCGGAAAAGAGGTCGGGTTGCACACCAAAGCCCTCACCCCCTGCCCCTCTCCCGGGGGGAGAGGGGTGCTCTTTCGATTCGCGCAGCAGATCGTCGATCAGCGCCTTGGGATGCACCTTCTCCTGGATGTAGAGCGGCGGCGCGTGCACGACCAGGTCGCTCCAGTCCTGCTCGTCCTTGCCGCGCCAGACGAGCTGAGGGTCGAGGTCGCGGTTGCGCCGCTCGTACGCCACGCGCACCGGTGCCTCCTCGTTCTTCTGCATCACCGACTGGTACTCGGCGGTCGGGATGTTCCTGCGCTTCGCTTCGTCGTGCTTGAGCGCCTCGACACTCTTGGCGCTCTTGGCGGTCGCTTTTTTTGCCATGGGAGAACTCAGGTGATGAAGCCGATCGGCCGCTTCGGCCGCGCCTTGCGCGCGTCGTCGTCGGCGATGAGCTTCTTGATGGCGTCGAAGACCACGGCGAACTGCTCGTCGTACTTGTCTTCCATCGCCTCGATCCTGCGCGCCAGCTCGCGGTTGGAGTCCATCAGGCGGCGCAGCTGCACGAACGTGCGCATGATGGCGATATTGACCTCCACCGCGCGCGCCGATCGCAGAACGCTGGAGAGCATCGCGACGCCCTGCTCGGTGAAAGCATACGGGAGATATCGTCTACCTCCTCTGCCTTTTGAGGTCACAATTTGTGATCTCAAACCAGTCTTCCCGGGCGAACTCATCACAATTCGTGATGAATTTGGATGGTTCCCTGTCGATGCGGTCACGAGCCGTGACCGCATCGCGCCGTACTCCGCCGCGGATAAGCGGAACATGAAGTCTTCGGGGAATCGGCTTCGGTTACGCGCGACCGCCTGGTTCAGTACGCGCGCTTCCACGCCGTAGAGTGCAGCCAGGTCAGAATCGAGCAGCACGCGCTCGCTGCGAACAAGCACGACCAACGGGGCGAGATTCTCGGGCTTGGGCCTTGGCGCACGCATCAGGCGATCTCCCCCACCAACCTGTCGACCATCTTCTCGAACTCGCTTTCCACCTTCGCCTTGAAATCACTCTCGATGCGGTACACGTCGGTGAACTCGGCGAAGGCCCAGCGCCCGTGCGCGCCGAGGTGGTTCACGCCCGGCACCCAGTACGTCTCCATGGTCGCCTTCTTCTCCTTGGCGTCCTCGCGCCGGTAGCCCTTGATCTCGACGATCAGGTGGAGCGGATCGTCCTCGCCGTGGCCGTCCTCCACCAGCACGATGAAGTCGGGCAGATACCTGCGCATCTCCGAGCCGTAGCGGTAGGGCACCTCGAGCTCGAGATTGTGGTTCTTCACGTACGCCCGCACGCGCGGATGCGACTCGGCCACGCGGCAGAATTCGGCCTCCCAGTCGCTGTCCAGGATCACCCAGTCGACATGGCAGCGGCGCGGATCGGTCTCCCAGCGCAGCGTCTTCGAGGTGTTGAAGCGCACGTCCGCCGTGGTGCCGACCGGGTTGTAGGCATCGAGCACGGCCGTGATCGGCCGCTTGCCCTCCAGCGTGCGCGTGATGCCGGCCATGATGCGCTCGCAGGCCGTGTCCGCCAGCGTCTTATATTTCAGTTGCGCCGGATACGTGCCGCCCTTGCAGGTGAGGCAGGTATCGAGCTACTGGCGCGCGATGCGCTTGAGCTGGCCGAACAGATGCAGCTGCGGATCGCCGTTGGCATCGCGCCAGCGCGTCAGCAGCAGGTGCGAGGTCAATTCGTAAACGACCTGCGAGGGGCGCACGTCGCCGGTATGCACGAGGTTCAAATCCACCATCGCGCCGATGATGCCGGCGTTGCGCGTCTCGGTGGCCCCTACCAGCTCGGGCGTGAGCTCCAGCACCGAGTCGTCGTTGAATTCCGCGGCCAGCCGCTCCTCGGGCAGCTCGGTGCGATAGCCCTCGACTCGCGGGAAACAGATCTCCAGCGCATCGCGTTCCGGCCGCACCGCCTTCACCTGGATCGTCTCGCGCGGCGGCTGCGGTTTCGCGACGACGGGCTCGGCAGTGAAATCGAACGGGATGCCGAGCACGTCGGCGTACTCGACGTTGAAGAGATTTTCGTCGTTCAGGTCGTAGGACTGGCGGCGCAGCGCCCGGCCGATGACCTGCTCGCACAGCAGCTGGGTGCCGAACGCGCGTACGCCGAGCACGTGGGTGACGGTGTTGGCATCCCAGCCCTCGGTCAGCATGGAAACGGAAACGACGCAGCGGATGTCCGCGCCGAGCTGCCCACGCTTGCCGACGGTATTCATCACTTCCCGCAGCAGCGTCACGTCGTCCAGTTCCTTGCCCGCGCGCAAGTCGTCGGCCAGCTTGCCGCCGCGCTGCATGACTTCGTTGCGGAAGCGCGCGATCTCGTCGGCCGCCATCGCGCGGAAGTTGGCATCCAGCGCTTCGCCCGACTCCAGCTGCTCGCTGTCGATCAGCAGCGTCCTGGGCCGTGCCAACGGGTTCCCGTGTTCGTCGTGGTTTTGGAAGAGTTTCAGACGGCCGCTCACGAAAGCCGTCGAGCCGTCCTGGTTCCGGCGCTGGAAGCCGGAGACGTAGTCGTAGACCAGCTTGGAAGTCGCCGTGTTGTTGCAGACCACGATGAAGCACGGCGGCACCGAGACCTTCTTCTCCGCCCAGAGCGCGAACGTCTGCGCATAGTGACCGTAGAGTGCGTCCAGCGCCGTTTGCAGCTGCGGCGGCAGGTCCAGCGGATTCAGGGACTCCGCCTTGCCACGACCTTTTCTCGGCATCTTCGCGCGGATGTGTTCCCACAGGTTGCGGAACATCGGCATCTCGCCGCCGGGAATGTTGTCCGCGATCGGCACCCGCGGGAGCTTCACGATGCCGCACTCGATGGCGTCCATGAGCGAAAAGTCGCTCATCGTCCAGTGGAACAGGGTTCCCTCCGCATAGCCCGAGCCGCGCAGGAAGAACGGCGTCGCCGACAGGTCGATGACGCGCGCGGTCCCGAGCTTGCGGTTGACCGCTTCCAGCCCCGAGATCCACAGGCGGGAGGCTTCGTTGTTCTTCTCGGCTTCCTTGCGCTCGTCACCCTTCAGGCCCTCGTCGTCGTCCGCATCGGGCTTTTCGCGGTAGCAGTGATGCGCTTCGTCGTTGAGGACGAGAACATTCTTCATCCCCATCAGGTCGGGCATCACCCGCTGCAGCATCTGGCCTTCGCTTTCCAACGTGTTCAGCGCCTCGCCTCGCCCCTGCAGCAACGACCGGCCGCCCTTGGAGAGCTCGACGCGCTCGCGCAGCTTGAAGGCGTGGTAGTTGGTGATGACGATCTTGGCGCGCTTGATGTCCTCGAGCATGTCGCCGGGCACGAGCTCCCGGCTGGCATAGTAGGCATCGGGGTCGTTCGGCTGCAGCACGCGCAACCGATCCTTGATGGTCAAGCCTGGTGCGACGACGAGGAAGCCGCGCGTGAAGCGCCGGCTCTGAGGATGGCGGACGGCATTGACCGTCTGCCATGCGATCAGCATCGCCATGACCGTCGTCTTGCCCGCGCCGGTGGCGAGCTTGAGGGCCAGGCGCATCAAGCCGGGATTGGCGTCGTTGTTCGCGTTGGCGAGGTATGCAAGCAGATCCTCACCTACCTTGCCATACTGCGGCGCGACTTCGAACAACCAGATCGCGGTTTCGACCGCTTCGACCTGGCAGAAGAACGGACGGATGCTGCCGAAGTGGTGATGGCGCCAGTGCTGCAGCAGCCGCGCGGTCTCGGGCGTGACGCGCCAATTGGCGGGATTCGCAATCCGCCGCCACTGGTCGACCTCGCGCCGCACCGAACCGATGATCGCCGTATGGGCGTAGCGCTGGTCATCGGTCGAAAGGCCCTTGCCTTCGTCGAAGACGAGCGACTCCTGCTCGGCCGCGCCCTTGCGCTTCTTCGCCTTCGGGATCGGGGTGATGAAGTCGGCGCGGCGGCGCGATTCGACGACTTTCTGCGTCGGCTGGCCGTCCTTGTCGAGCTCCCAATGCCGCAAGGGGTACTCGTACGGCGAATTGAGGATCGGCTTTTCGAAGAAGCGATCGCTCACGCGAGCCATCCGGAGCCGGCAGCGCGACGCGTATCTGGACTGCGCGCATGCACCGTTGCATGCACGCGATGGTGCCTCCTCGTTGCCGTCGAATGAGTCGCAACCATGAGCCCCGGTCCCCCTGCGCGGAATGCTAGCACGTCGAGCGCAGCGTCGCGCTGCTGCGCCTGCAGCGCACGCTGCAACAAGGCGAGAAATTCATCCGACAGCGCGCGCAGGAGCAGCGCGCTGGCGATCACGAATGCGAGATCGAAGAAAACGCCCCGCCGGCGCGGCGGCAGCGGGCGATCCTTGGCAGTGTGGGCCGGGGCGCCTATCGAGCTACCCTGTCTGCTCGCTGCCGGTCCCGCTCCCCTGGACCAGAAGGGTCCCTGCGCTCATGCATTCGGGTCACGCCTGGAGATCAATCCACCTTCACCTTCGCCTCGCGCACGACCTTGCCCCACTTCTGCACTTCGTCGCGGATGAACGCGGCGAATTGCTCCGGTGTACTGGAGATCGCTTCGCTACCGTCGGCGGTGAAGCGCTCGCGCAAGTCGGGACTCGCGAGCACCTTGGCAAGCTCGGCATTGAGACGTGCGATCGCCTCCTTCGGCATGCCGACCGGGCCGACGACGCCGTACCAGTTCTCGACCGAGAAGCCGGGAATGCCGCTTTCGGCGACGGTCGGCACGTCCGGGAGCGCGGCCGCGCGCTTGACGCCGCTCGTACCGAGCGCCTTCAAGCGTCCGCTCTTGATGAGCGACACCGAGGGCGGAATGGAGCTGAAGTAGATGGTGATCTGGCCTCCGAGCAGATCGGTGAGTGCCGGCGCCGCGCCCCTGTACGGCACGTGCACCATGTCGAGCTTGCGCGCAACGCGAATCATCTCCACGGCCAGATGGCCTGACGTGCCGTTTCCCGGCGAGCCATAGGTAATGGCGCCCGGCTTCGCGCGTGCCATGGCGATCAAGTCCTTCACCGTGCGCGCCGGAAACGAAGGGTGGGACACCAGCACGAGAATCGCCGATGCGACCCGCGAGATCGGCGCGAAGTCCCTGGTGGAATCGTACGGCAGCTTGGGATAGAGCGCCGGCGCGATACCCATGTTGGCCAGCTGTCCGGTCGAAACATGGTAGCCGTCCGGCGGCAATTTCGCGGCGATCGACAGACCGATGGTGCCGCCGGAGCCGGGCCGATTGTCGATCACGATCTGCTGGCCCAGTGCTTCCGCGAGCTTTGCCGTGACCGTGCGGGTGGTGTGATATCGGTGCCGCCACCGGGCGGGAACGGCACGATCCAGCGGATGGGCTTCGCGGGATAGGTTTGGGCCGATGCAGCAGAAGCGGCCAGGGCTGCTACTGCAGTGGCGAGAATTCGTACTGAAAAGCGACATTGCATTTGGCTCGTTACCTCCGTTGTAGTGCGTTCATTCATTGCACTGAACGCGTATCTCCTTCCCTCACCCCCCGGCCCCTCTCCCGGAGGGAGAGGGGAGCCTCCGCCCCCTGCTGCGGAGCGCGAATCAACCCTTCTGCGATTGCGCGATCCACAACCCGCTGACGATCAGGATCGCGGAACCGACCCATACCCATCCGCCGGGCAGGTCGCCCCAGATCGCGTAGCCGAGGATCGCTGACCACAGAAGCGAGGTGTAGCGGAATGGCGCGACCACCGCCGCTCGCCCCAACCGCAACGACTCGATGATGAAGAAGTGCGCGCAAAAATTGACCGCGCCCGCGAGCAGATACCAGCCCCACTGCGCTGCCGATACCGGACTCCATCCCAGCAGCGCGCTGAACCCGGCGCCGACGACGATGACGAACGAGGACCAGAACAGAATCGACAGCGAGTTGTCGGTGCGGGCGAGAATGCGCGCGATGACATCGCGCACCGAGCTGAAGAACGCGGCGCCGACCGGGAGCAACAGTGTCCAATGGAAATCGGCGCTGCCGGGCCGGATGATGAACAGCATGCCGACGAATCCCAGAAACGTCGCCCCCCACAACGCCGAGTTCACGCGCTCGCCGAGCATCGGCGCGGACAGCAGCGCGATCAGGATAGGCGCGACGAACGTGATCGCCGTCACCGTCGGCAGCGGCAGCACGCTCAACGACCAGATGATGAAGAAACTCGAGACGAGGAATATGAGGCCGCGCACGAACTGGAGCGTCACGTTGTGCGGGCGTAAAACGGAAATGCCGGCGCCGCGCCAGACGAACGGCACCACGAACAGCAGGCAGGCCGCCTGGCGCAGGCACATCACCTGGCCCAGCGGATGCGATTGCGCAAGGTGCTTGGACACCGCATCGCTTACGAGCAGAAACGCCATGCCGGCGATCATCGCGAAGATGCCTTTCAATGGGCGCGATACGCCGGGGCTCACGGTGCCCGCAATCGACAATGCGACTCCTTCGTCATCCTTCGGCTGGCTACATCGGCATCGTGGCCGCCTTCATCGTGCTTCAGATGCCTGCGTCGGCACCGTGGCCACGCACGAAGCCCTCGGCCCGGACATCGTCGCCTGGCGCTTGCTACCAGCGCATCGGTCATCCGCTGCTTCGTTCTCGTCTTATTGCTTGGAGCGGCCTTCCGATCATAGACCGGCGTTGCGAACCACACCACCCCGGCGCTGCGCGCCACGTGGCCCGATGCGATGCAGCGCATCGGGCGTTCGCCGGCTCGGATGTGCGCAGGCACATCCTTCGAAACCCCGGCTTCACTCTCGTGAGAGGAGGGGATAAAACATGTTCCCCTCCTGCGAAGGAGGGGCGGGACGCGACGATGTCGCGGACGGGGTGGTCATCGCGCGGCTGAACCCATACCGCGCGCTTGAACCACGCCACCTGGTTCAACCACACCACCCCGGCGCTGCGCGCCACCCCTCCTCGTGAGAGGGGAGGAAGCTAACCTCCCGCGCTCGCCGCGCCGGGTTACGATATGTACTTCCACGCTGTTCGTTCGTACTACCACGCTGTTCGTTCCGACCCTGAGGTGTCCGATGTCCGACAAGACCGCCCGCGAATCGCTCATCCTCGGTACGTACCTCGAACGCACGCCGGGGTCCGCCCGCCGCCACGAGGAAGCCCGCTCGCTGTTTCCGAGCGGCATCGTGCACGACAACCGCCGCACCTGGCCCTATGGGCTCTACGTGACGCACGCGGCCGGCTCGCGCAAGTGGGATGTCGACGGCAACGAGTACGTCGACTACTACGGCGGCCACGGTTCGTTGCTGCTTGGCCACCAGCATCCCGATGTCGTCGCGGCCGCTCGCGCGCAGCTCGACAAGGGCATGCACTTCGCCGCCGGTCACGACCTCATGCTGCAATGGGGCCGCCTCATCCAGCAGTTGATGCCATCGATCGAGCGCATCCGCTTCACCGCCTCGGGCACCGAGGCGACCCACATGGCCATCCGGCTTGCGCGCGCATTTACAGGCAAACCCAAGCTGCTGCGCTTCGTCAGTCACTTCCACGGCTGGCACGATCATGTTGCCTTCGGCGTCAAGGAGCATCTGGATGGAACGCCGACGGTCGGGGTACTTTGCGACGTGGCGGACAACGTGATCATGGTGAAGCCGAACGACGTGGCGGCGGTCGAGCGTGTGCTCTCGGAGCGAAACGATATCGCCGCGCTCATCATCGAGCCCATCGGCGCCTCGTCGGGCGCCGTGCCGACGCCACCGGACGTGTTGAAACAGCTGCGCGAAGTCACGCGCCACCGCGGCGTGCTGCTGGTATTCGACGAGGTCGTCACAGGCTTTCGCGTCGCACCCGGCGGCGCGCAAGGTCTCTACGGCGTGAAGCCGGATCTCACCACGCTGGCGAAGATCGTCGCGGGCGGCATGCCCGGAGGCGCGGTCGGCGGGCGCAAGGACATCCTCGACTGGCTCGACCACGAAGCTTCGTCCGCCGCCGGGCGCGAGCGCATCGCGCACGAAGGCACGCACAACGCGCATCCGCTGAGCGCGGCTGCCGGTATCGCCACGCTCGAGCTCATCCGCGACACCGACGCGTGCGAGCGCGCCAGTGCAACCGCGGCCCGTCTGCGCGCAGGCTTCAACGAAATCCTGGAAGACGAAAACGTGCCATGGGCGGTGTACGGCGCGCATTCGTTTTTCAACTTCTACACCAACCCGGACAACCGGCCGCTGCGCCCGACGAGCTTCGATGCGCAAGGCCTGGCGCTCGAGTGGTTCAAGTCCGACAAGCGCGAGAGCCTGCTGGCCAAGATGCGCCTGGGCATGCTCGTGCACGGGATCGATTTGAAGGGCTGGCGCGGCGGCATCGTATCGGCCGCGCATACCGATGCCGACATCGAATGGACGCTGGATGCCTGGCGCAAGACCTTGCGCACGTTGAAGGCCGAGGGCGATCTTGTGTGATGTGAATAATGGCTTAGGAAGAATTCCGCATGCTGGACGCGACTGCGCCGGGCAATCCGCTCGCAGCGAGCGCTACTGGCTACACGACGCCTGCAGGAGTAGATTGCAGGCATCCACAGAAGGATGCCTCACATGCACGATCTGGTCATCAAGGGCGGTGCTATCGTCGACGGCACCGGGCGGCCGAAATTCACCGGCGATATCGCCGTCGACGCAGGCGTGATCGCGCAGGTCGGCGGCACGGCCGCACCGGCGCGCCGCGTGATCGATGCGAGCGGCGCGTTGGTTACGCCCGGATGGGTCGACGTGCACACTCACTACGACGGACAAGCGACGTGGGACCCGGTGCTTGCGCCGTCCTCCTGGCATGGTGCGACCACGGTCGTCATGGGCAATTGCGGCGTCGGCTTCGCCCCGGTGCGCCCGCAGCATCGCGAGGCCGTGATCGAGCTCATGGAGGGCGTCGAGGATATTCCCGGCATCTGCCTGCACGCGGGCTTGAAGTGGGACTGGGAGACCTTTCCGCAATACCTCGATGCGCTCGAGCGGCTGCCGCGCGCGATCGACATCGCCGCGCAGCTTCCGCACCACCCGCTGCGCGTATACGTCATGGGCGAGCGGGCGATACGCCACGAAATGGCAAGCGCCGACGATATCGCCGCGATGCAGGTGCTCGCCGAGCAAGCGCTGCGCGCGGGCGCATTCGGCTTCACCACCTCGCGTACCGAATCGCATCGAACGACGCGGGGCGAGCAGGTGCCGGGGCGCTATGCGGCGAAAGACGAGCTGAAGGGCATTGGTACGGCGCTGGGCGCCGTCGGCCGCGGGGTCTTCGGCATGCTGAGCGATTTCGACGACGAAGCCGCCGAGTTCGATTGGATCACCGAGGTGGTGAGAACCTCGGGGCGGCCGCTATGGTTTCTGCTCACCGACCGCGCGAGCGATCCGGAGCGCTGGCAGCGGCTGATGGCCGGCACCCGACGCGCGCGCGCCGGCGGCGCTTCGGTGACGGCGCAAGTGGCCGGGCGCCCGGTGGGCCTGATCCTCGGGCTCACCAACACGCTCAATCCGTTCATGGCCCGGCCGAGCTTCGCGGCATTGAACGGGCTCTCGCACGCCGAACGACTTGCCCGGTTGCGCGATCCTGAGGTGCGCGAACGCATCCTCGCGGAGGCAACCGCCGACACGCTGCTCGCCTCGGTGCCGCCGATCCAGCGCAGCATGGCCACGCGCTGGGACCGCATGTACGTCCTCGGCGATCCGCCCAATTACGAGCCCGATGCCTCCGCCAGCATCGCCGCGATGGCGCAGCAGGCGGGCCAGTCGCCGCAAGCGTTCTGCTACGACTACCTCGCCGCTGAAGACGGCACCCGCATGCTGTTCTTTCCGGTCACCAACTACGTGCACGGCGACATGGGTGTGGTGCACAGCATGCTCACCGATCCGGCCACGCTGCTGGGCTTGGGCGACGGCGGCGCGCATTGCTGCGTCATTTGCGATTCGAGCATTCCCACCTTCATGCTCACGCACTGGGTGCGCGATCGCACCCGAGGACCGCGCCTGCCGCTGGAGTGGGTGGTCAGGCGACAGACGAGCGAGAACGCCGGCTACTTCGGATTCTCCGACCGCGGCCAGCTCGCGCCCGGCATGAAGGCGGACTTGAACGTGATCGACTTCGAACGGCTGCGCCTGCACCCGCCCAAGCTCGTGCACGACCTGCCGGCCGAGGGCAAGCGCCTGGTGCAGCAGGTGGATGGCTACGAGGCGATCGTCGTTTCCGGCGAGCCGGTATTCGAACGCGGCGTGGATACTGGGGCACGGCCCGGCAAGCTGGTTCGTGCCGGGGCGCGCTGAGCGTCGGGACCGGATCGACCACCCCGTCCGCGACACTGTCGCGTCCAGCCCCTCCTCGACGAGGAGGGGAGCCGTACAAATTTTCCCTCCTGACGAGGAGGGGCTGGACGCGCAAGGCGCGGACGGGGTGGTCATGCAGCAACGCACGCTCGCCCACCTCGAGGTTATGATGACCGCCTGACGAATCGATCGAAGGAGGCGCGCGTGGAACTCGGACTCGAAGGCAAGGTCGTCCTCATCACCGGCGGCAGCAAGGGCATCGGGCTCGCCTGTGCGCGTGCATTCGCAGCCGAAGGCGCGAAGGTCGCGATCGCGTCGCGCAGCCAGGAAAACCTGGGCCGGGCGCGGGAGGAACTGAAAAAGGAAGGCGTGGAGGTTTTCGCGGTCGCGGCCGATCTCACCCAGGCAGAGACCGCGACCGCGATGGCCGCGGCGACCGAAAAGGCGCTGGGTCCGATCGATATCCTGGTCAACTCGGCCGGCGCGGCGAAACGCCATTCGATGGACCAATACGACTCCCACGCCTGGCACCACGGCATGGAATCCAAGTTCTTTCCCTACGTGCACGCGATGGACGCCGTGCGCGGCTCGATGGTCGAGCGCAAGAAGGGCGTGGTCGTGAACATCGTCGGCACCGGCGGCAAGCGCGCGCAGCCCACGCACCTCGCGGGTGGCGCGGCCAATGCGGCGTTGATGCTGGTGACCGTCGGGATGGCGAACGCGCTCGGACGGCACGGCATACGAGTGAACGCGATCAATCCCGCGTCGACCTATACCGGGCGCGTCAAGCAGGCGCTCGTGCTGGAAGCGAAGGAAAAGAAGATCAGCGAAGAGGAAGCCTTGAAGCGCCTGGAGGCCGCGATTCCGTTCGGCCGTTACGGGCAGCCGGAGGAGGTCGCCGCCGTTGCCGTGTTCCTCGCCTCCGACAAGGCGAGCTACGTGAGCGGCGCGGTAATCCCGATGGACGGAGCCGCCACGCCGATCATCTAGTATGGTGCAACGTAAATGCATAGGGTCAGGTCTTGCGTCTTGCACGGCAAGAATCAAGACCTGACAACGAGACCTGCTCCCGTCTCGCGTCTTGCCGCACGCACTGCAAAACGCGAGACCTGATTCCAAGACGCCACTCGGTTGCGCAGGCGAGCTCGCGCGCATCCTGCCTGCCTCGCGCCCGCGCATCCTTCTCCGCTGTTCGTTCCGGAACACGAGGGTTGCCATGTCGAATCCGCAGCATCCGAAAGCGTACGCGGTCCTTTACTCCAGCACATTCGCATTCATGGTGTGCTTCGCCGTATGGATGATGTTCGGGGTGATCGGGATACCGATCCAGAAGGCGCTGGTGCTGAACAATGCCGAGCTCGGTTTGCTCATGGCCACGCCGGTTCTGCTCGGCGCGGTGATGCGCCTGCCGCTGGGCATATGGACCGACCGTTTCGGCGGTCGAATCGTGATGACGGTGCTGTTGCTTGCCGCCGCGCCACCGGTGTACCTGGTGAGCCATGCGACGCAATACTGGCAGTTGCTTGCAATCGGGTTGGTGCTCGGCGTGGTCGGCGCTTCCTTTGCGGTCGGCACGCCCTACTGCGCGCGCTTCTTCGCGCCGGAGAAGCGCGGCTTCGCCATGGGCTTCTTCGGCGCCGGCACGATCGGTGCCGCGCTCAACATGTTCGTAGCGCCGCGGCTGATCGAAGCCTACGGCTGGCCGATGGTACCGAAGGTGTACGCCCTCGCGCTGATCGTGACGGCGGCGATGTTCTGGCTGGTGAGCGCGCCCGACCCGGGCGCCGGCGCCGCGAACGCTCCGAGCCTGCGCCAGCAACTGCGCGTGCTCCAGGACTGGCGCGTGTGGCGGCTTTGCCAATACTACTCGCTCACCTTCGGCGGCTTCACCGCGCTGTCGCTGTGGATGCCGCAATACTACACACAGGAGTACGGCTTCGACGTGAAGACCGCGGGCTTGCTGGCGATCGCCTTCGCATTGCCGGCGGGCATTCTGCGCGCACTGGGCGGCTGGCTATCCGACCGCCGCGGCGCGCATGCCGTCACCTGGTGGGTGCTGTGGGCGGCCTGGATCACGCTGTTCGTGATCTCGTATCCGCCGACCGAGCTTGTAGTGAAGACGATCGACGGAGCGGCCAGCTTTCATCTGGGCTGGAGTCCGCAGTGGTTCACGCTGCTGCTGTTCGCGCTCGGCGTGGCGCTGGCATTCGGCATGGCCTCCACGTTCAAGTACGTGAGCGACGAGTTTCCGCACAATCTCGGCGTAGTCAGCGGCATCGTCGGCCTCGCCGGCGGTATCGGCGGATTCCTGCTGCCGATCCTGTGGGGCTTCGTGCTCGACCTGACGCGGATCCGCTCGAGCTGCTTCATGCTGCTCTACGGCGTCGTCTGGGTCTCCCTCATCCTGATGTATTTCACCGAAGTGCGCAAAGCGCGTCTGGTCGAGCACGTGGTGCCGACGTGAGCGTTCGACACGCTCGATGAATCGCGGCGGCCTCGCACCCGATCGGACGCGAGCCGCTTCCGCCGCGGGCTGCGGGTGGACATCGCCGTCCGACGGATTTAAGCTGAGCTCGCCGCAGGGATCACGCTCCCGCCGGCTTCTGTTTCGCTCGTCAAGGTGACGCATGAGCCACTTCCTCGATCGCCTCAAATATTTCTCCAACCCGAAGGAAAGCTTCGCCGACGGCTTCGGCCGCACCAACGGCGAAGACCGCACCTGGGAAGACGCCTACCGCAACCGCTGGGCGCACGACAAGATCGTGCGCTCCACCCACGGCGTCAACTGCACCGGCGCGTGCTCGTGGAAGATCTACGTCAAGGGCGGAATCGTCACCTGGGAAACCCAGCAGACCGACTATCCGCGCACGCGCTGGGACATGCCCAATCACGAGCCGCGCGGCTGTTCGCGCGGCGCGAGCTACAGCTGGTATCTCTACAGCGCGAATCGGCTGAAGTATCCGCTGGTGCGCGGCCGGCTGCTGCGGAGTTGGCGCGAAGCGCGCGCAACGCTCGGGCCGGTGGCTGCCTGGGCGTCGATCGTGCAGAACGAGGCGAAGCGGCGCGACTACCAGAAAATTCGCGGCCTCGGCGGCTTCGTGCGCTCGAGCTGGGACGAGGTCAACGAGATCATCGCCGCGAGCAACGTCTACACCATCGGCAAGCATGGCCCCGACCGGATCGTGGGGTTCTCGCCCATCCCCGCCATGTCGATGATCAGCTATGCAGCGGGCACCCGCTACCTGAACCTGATCGGTGGCGTGAGCCTGAGCTTCTACGACTGGTATTGCGACCTGCCTCCGAGCAGCCCGCAAGTATGGGGCGAACAGACCGACGTGCCCGAATCGGCCGACTGGTTCAATTCCAGCTACATCATCGCCTGGGGCTCCAACGTGCCGCAGACCCGCACGCCGGACGCCCACTTCTTCACCGAGGTGCGCTACAAAGGCACCCGGACGGTGGCGGTGACGCCCGATTATTCCGAGGTCGCCAAGCTGTCCGATCTGTGGCTGCACCCCAAGCAGGGCACCGACGCGGCCATGGCCATGGCCATGGGCCACGTGATCATGAAGGAGTTCTATTTCGAACGGCGCAGCGCCTACTTCGACGAATATGCGCGCCGCTACACCGACCTGCCGATGCTGGTGCGGCTCCGCAGCCACACGCTGCCGGACGGGCGCACGATCACGGTTCCCGATCGCTACCTGCGCGCCTCGGACTTCGAGGACGGCCTCGGCACCGCCAACAACCCGGAGTGGAAGACGGTCGCCTTCGACGCGACCGGCAACGTGGTGCTGCCGCACGGCGCGATCGGCTTCCGCTGGGGACCCGACGGCCGCGCCGACGAGCGCCAATGGAACCTCGAGGCGAAGGAAGCGCAACATGGCCGCGATGTGAAGTTGAGGCTGTCGCTGCTCGAAGGCGACAGCCCGAGCAGCGACACGGCGCAGGTGGGCTTTCCTTACTTCGGCGGGATCGAGCACGCGCACTTCCCCAACAACGTGCAGAGCGACGTCATGGTGCGTACCGTGCCCGTGCAGCGGCTGACGCTCGGCGGCGCCGGCACGCAGCACGAAGTGCTGGTCGCCACGGTATTCGATCTGCAGGCTGCCAACTACGGCGTGGCGCGTGGCCTCGCAGGCGAGCAGGCTGCGCGCAGCTACGACGAGGACGTGCCCTACACGCCAGCGTGGCAGGAGCGCATCACCGGCACGCCGCGCGGCCAGGTGATCGCCGTGGCGCGCGAGTTCGCCGACAACGCGGACAAGACCCAGGGCCGCTCGATGGTGATCATCGGCGCCGGCATGAACCACTGGTACCACTGCGACATGAACTACCGCGGCATCATCAACATGCTGATGCTGTGCGGCTGCATCGGCAAGAGCGGTGGCGGCTGGTCGCATTACGTGGGCCAGGAGAAGCTGCGCCCGCAGACCGGCTGGACCGCGCTCGCCTTCGCGCTCGACTGGATCCGGCCACCGCGGCAGATGAATTCGACCAGCTTCTTCTACGCCCACACCGATCAGTGGCGCTACGAGAAGCTGGCGATGGAGGAGGTGCTCTCGCCGCTGGCGCCGCAGGGCGAAGCGGGCAAATCGTATCGTGGCGCGATGATCGACTACAACGTGCGCGCCGAACGCATGGGGTGGCTGCCCTCGGCGCCGCAACTGCAGACCAATCCGCTGCAAGTGGTGCGCGATGCCCGGGCCGTCGCCGTCGATCCGGTGGACTACGTGGTGAAGGGCCTGAAGGACGCCTCGCTGAAGATGAG
Organism: Betaproteobacteria bacterium; assembly: GCA_009377585.1. Taxonomy (NCBI): domain Bacteria; kingdom Pseudomonadati; phylum Pseudomonadota; class Betaproteobacteria; species Betaproteobacteria bacterium. Next base: position 5,691 of record WHTS01000087.1, on the reverse strand, counting down.
CTGCGAAGACCCCGACCATCCGGACAACTGGCCGCGGGTGATGTTCGTGTGGCGCTCCAACCTGCTCGGCTCCTCGGGCAAGGGCCACGAGTACTTCCTCAAACACTTGTTGGGCGCCGTCCACGGCGTGCAGGGCAAGGACCTCGGCGCCGACGATGCCAAACCCGAGGAAGTGCAGTGGCACGCGCAAGCCCCGGAAGGCAAGCTCGATCTGCTGGTGACGCTGGACTTCCGCATGAGCACGACCTGCCTGTATTCGGACATCGTGCTGCCGACCGCCACCTGGTACGAGAAGAACGATCTCAACACCAGCGACATGCATCCGTTCATCCACCCGCTGTCGACCGCCGTCGACCCGGCCTGGCAATCGAGAAGCGACTGGGAGATCTACAAGGGCATTGCCCGCAAGTTCAGCGACGTGTGCGCCGGCCACCTGGGCGTGGAGCAGGAGGTCGTGCTCACGCCGCTCATGCACGACACGCCGGGCGAGCTCGGCCAGCCGTTCGAGGTCAGGGACTGGAAGAAGGGCGAGTGCGAGCTGATTCCCGGCAGGACCGCGCCGCAGATCGCCGTCGTCGAGCGCGATTACCCGAACGTCTACAAGCGCTTCACCGCGCTGGGCCCGCTGCTGGCGAAGATCGGCAACGGCGGCAAAGGCATCGGCTGGAACACACAGACCGAAGTGCGGCAGCTCGGCGAGCTGAACGGCCTGGTCAGCGACGAAGGCGCGACCCTCGGTATGCCGAAGATCGAAACCGATATCGACGCCTGCGAGGTCGTGATGATGCTCGCGCCCGAGACCAACGGTCACGTGGCGGTCAAGGCCTGGGAGGCGCTGTCCGGCAAGACCGGTCGCGAGCACACACACCTGGCGCTGCATCGCGAAGACGAGAAGATCCGTTTTCGCGACATCCAGGCGCAGCCGCGCAAGATCATTTCGTCGCCGACCTGGAGCGGAATCGAGTCCGAGACGGTGTCGTACAACGCCGGCTACACGAACGTGCACGAGCTGATCCCGTGGCGCACGCTCACCGGGCGCCAGCAGTTCTACCAGGATCATCCGTGGATGCGCGCCTTCGGCGAAACGCTGGCTTCCTACCGGCCGCCGGTCGACCTGAAAGCCACCGCAGCCATCCACAACACGCGCTCCAACGGCAATCCGGAGATCCTGCTCAACTTCATCACCCCGCACCAGAAGTGGGGCATCCACTCGACCTACAACGACAACCTGATGATGCTCACGCTCAATCGCGGCGGCCCGGTGATCTGGATCAGCGAAGACGACGCGAAGCGCGCCGGCATCGTCGACAACGACTGGATCGAGCTGTTCAACCTGAACGGCGCGCTCTCGGGGCGGGCGGTCGTAAGCCAGCGGGTGCTGCCGGGCATGGCGATCATGTACCACGCACAGGAGAAGACCATCAACATGCCGGGCTCTGAGATCACGGGCACCCGCGGCGGCATTCACAACTCGATGACCCGCACCGTGCTCAAACCCACCCACATGATCGGTGGCTACGCGCATCTCTCCTACGGCTTCAACTACTACGGCACCATCGGCACCAATCGCGACGAGATCGTGGTCGTCCGCAAGATGCGTACGGTGGATTGGCTGGATACGCCGGCCAGCACCGAGCCTGCGCTCGATGCGCAACAGGCTTGAGGAGAAGTCGATGAAAGTACGCGCCCAGATCGGCATGGTCATGAACCTGGACAAGTGCATCGGATGCCATACCTGCTCGGTGACCTGCAAGAACGTCTGGACCAGCCGCCCCGGCGTGGAGTACGCCTACTTCAACAACGTCGAGACCAAGCCCGGCATCGGCTACCCCAAGGAATGGGAGAATCAGCAGAAGTGGAACGGCGGCTGGGTGCGCAAGGCCAACGGCAAAATCGAGCCGCGCCAGGGCGCACGCTGGAAGCTGCTGATGAAGATCTTCGCCAACCCCAACCTGCCCGAGATCGACGACTACTACGAGCCCTTCACCTTCGACTACGACCACCTGCAGTCGGCGCCCGAAATGAGCGCCGCGCCGACCGCGCGCCCGCGCAGCCTGATCACCGGCAAGACCATGGAGAAGATCGTCTGGGGGCCGAACTGGGAGGAAATCCTCGGCGGCGAGTTCGAGAAGCGCAGCCAGGACCGCAACTTCGACGACATCCAGAAGGAAATCTACGGTCAGTTCGAGAACACCTTCATGATGTACCTGCCGCGGCTGTGCGAGCACTGCCTGAATCCCTCGTGCGTAGCCTCGTGCCCGTCGGGATCGATCTACAAGCGCGAGGAAGACGGCATCGTGCTGATCGACCAGGACAAGTGCCGCGGCTGGCGCATGTGCGTCTCGGGCTGCCCGTACAAGAAGATCTATTACAACTGGCAGTCGGGCAAGGCCGAGAAGTGCACCTTCTGCTACCCGCGCATCGAGAGCGGCCAGCCCACGGTGTGCTCGGAGACCTGCGTCGGGCGCATTCGCTACCTGGGCGTGCTGCTCTACGATGCCGATCGCATCCAGGAGGCTGCGAGCGTCGAGCGCGACCGCGACCTGTACCAGGCGCAGCTCGACATCTTCCTCGATCCCAACGATCCGGAGGTGATCGAGCAGGCGCGCGCCGATGGCGTTCCGGACGCCTGGATGGCCGCCGCGCGCAGGAGCCCGACCTACAAGATGGCGGTGCAGTGGAAGGTGGCGCTGCCGCTGCACCCGGAATACCGCACGCTGCCGATGGTCTGGTACGTGCCGCCGCTCTCGCCCATCAGCGCGGCCGCCAACGCCGGCCATGTCGAGGCCAACGGCGAAATTCCGGACGTCAACCAGCTGCGCATCCCGGTCAAGTACCTCGCCAACCTGCTCACCGCCGGAGACACGGCGCCCGTGGTGCGCGCGCTCGAACGCATGCTCGCCATGCGCGCCTACCAGCGCGACAAGCACGTCGAGGGCCGCGTCAACAGCGCCGCGTTGAAGCAAGTGGGGATGACCGAGCTGGAAGTGGAAGCCATGTACCGCCTGATGGCCATCGCCAACTACGAGGACCGCTTCGTGATCCCGAGCACGCACCGCGAGTACGCGGAGAATACCTTCGACCTGCGCGGCGGCTGCGGCTTCTCCTTCGGCAACGGCTGCTCCGACGGCGAGAGCACGGTGAGTCTCTTCGGCGGCACGAAGAAGCGCACCATCCCGATCAAGGCGCAGGTTTGAGCTATGTCCATTGCGAATGCTTCCCTGAGCTTGCGGGTGCTCGCACGCCTGCTCGCTTACCCCGATGCCGAGCAGCGTAGTCACTTAGCCGAGATGCGCGCGGCGCTGCGCAGCGAACGCGCCCTCGCCCCCGCACGCCTGACGGAAGTGGAGGCGCTGATGGATGCGCTTGCGAGCGCCGACCCGCTCGATACCGAGGCCGCCTACGTGCAGCTGTTCGACCGCGGCCGCAGCACCTCGCTGCACCTGTTCGAGCACGTGCACGGCGAGTCGCGCGATCGCGGCCCGGCGATGATCGATCTGGCGAAGACCTACGACGCGGCCGGACTCTATCTCGCGCCCGGCGAGCTGCCCGACTACCTGCCCGTGGTCCTCGAATTCGTGTCCACGCAGCCGCCGCGCGAGGCGCGCGCGTTCCTGGGCGAGATGGCGCATCTCCTGAACGCCCTCTTCAGCGCCCTGCATCAGCGCCAGAGCGCGTACGCCAGTGTGATCGGCGCGCTTCTGGAGTTGGCCGGCGAAAAGGCTCAGCCCGTGAAGCTGGCGCCCGAGGAGCCGCTCGACGCCAGCTGGATCGAGCCGCCGGCGTTCGAAGGCTGCTCGGTCAAGGGCCAGGCGAAACCCGGCGAGCCGCAACCGATCCGCATCCTGCGCAAGACCGACACCACGCGAGGAGTGCCTTCATGAGCACGATTCACGCCTTTCTGTTCGAGGTCTACCCCTATGTCTGCTTTACGGTGTTCCTCGTCGGGAGCCTCATCCGCTTCGACCAGAGCCAGTACAGCTGGAAAAGCGACTCTTCGCAGATGCTGCGCAAGGGCAGCCTGCGCTGGGGCAGCAACCTGTTCCACGCGGGCATCCTGTTCCTGTTCTTCGGCCATCTGTTCGGCTTGTTCACGCCGCATGCGGTCTATGGCATCTTCATGAGCGCGGCCACCAAGCAGATGCTGGCCATCGTGGCGGGCGGAATCGCCGGCGCGGTATGCTTCGTCGGCTTGTCCCTGCTGATCCATCGCCGCGTCTTCGATGCGCGCATCCGCGCCACCAGCCACCCCACCGACCTTGCCGTTCTGGTCGTGCTGTGGGTGCAGCTCGTGGTCGGTCTCATCACGCTGCCCTACTCGTGGCAGCACGCGGACGGCAGCACGATGCTGGTGCTGGCCGACTGGGCGCAGCGCATCGTCACGTTGCGGCCGGTGGACTCCACGGCACTCGCCACCCTGCCATGGCCCTACCTGTTCCACGTCGTGCTCGGCATGACGATCTTCCTGCTGTTTCCCTTCAGCCGCCTGGTGCACGTGTGGAGCGGCTTCGCCGCCATCGGCTATCTTTTTCGGCCGTACCAGGTGGTGCGCAGCCGGCGCCTGAACGTGCCCCCGGATCACAACCGGCCGCCTCAGCGCGGCGCAGGGGTCTGAGCATCGACCATGTCGACCGATATGCCCGTCGCTGCACCCATCGCGCACATCAACGGCGTGGCGCTCAATGCGCCCGGAGAAGCGCTGGCGCCCGAGGCGTTGCGCCAGCGCGCCTGCACGGAGCTGCTGCGCCAGGCCGCACAACGCGCGGGTCTGCTGGACGCCGCCGATGCGACCTCTGCCGACGGCGTGATCAGCGAAGCGGCAAGCGATGCCATCGATGCGCTGCTCGCGCAAGCGCTGCAGATTCCCGAGCCGTCCGAAGACGCGTGCCGGCGCTACCATGCTGCGCACGAGGCGGCTTACCGCACTGGCGAGCGCGTGCGCATACGCCACGTTCTGTTCGCGGTGACGCCGGGCGTCGACGTCGTGGCGCTACGCAAGCATGCGGAATCCGTTCTGCTGAACGTCCGCTGCGATGACGGTCAGGCCGCCGATGGCTTCGACGCTGCCGCGCGCAAGTGGTCCAACTGCCCCAGCGGCGAACGCGGCGGCGACCTTGACTGGATCGGCCCCGGCGATTGCGCGCCGGAATTTGCGCGCGAGCTGTTCGGCCGTGTGGAGGTTGGCGTGCTGCCGCGCCTGGTGCACAGCCGCTTCGGGCTGCACGTGGTGGAGGTGCTGGCGCGCGAGCCGGGCGTGGCGCAGCCCTTCGAGTCGGTGCGCGGCGCGGTGCTGGGCGCGCTGCGCCAGCAGGCGTTTGTAACGGCTCTGCGCCAGTACCTGCGCGTGCTGGCCGGCGAAGCGACCGTGGAAGGCGTGGATCTCGATGCGGCCGCTACCCCGCTCGTGCAGTAGGGGCGCCGCAACCCAGCCGCGCGGACCGGCGGCCCCGGATACGCGCCTACAAGCCGCTTCGCCGTAGGGATGCTCTGAAAAACGTCATTCCCGTGAAAACGGAAATTCAGGATGCACTTGAATTCGCTGGACTCCCGCGTGCGCGGGAGTGACGTCAGAATAGGCTAATTAGAGGTTCCATAGAGCCTGGAAGCTCGACTGCCTGGATCCCGCATGCGCGGGAATGACAGGGCTACACCGTTCCGGCCATCCCGCCGTCCATGTTGATGCTGGTGCCG
>WHTS01000086.1 GCA_009377585.1 Betaproteobacteria bacterium | reverse complement strand
ACCTGCATCGTGAACATATCGAGCGAGGCAAAGCCTGCGCCAACTACGATTAGCTTGTGGTCCGAATCGTAGCCCACCGTCCGGCCGTGCGCGCCGGACGTGATTGCAAGACGCCGCGGATCGAAGAAGTACGGCTTCGGATGATTCGGCGCACCGGAAGGATATGTCACCTTGGCCGGCGTGATGTCGTCCCAAGCGAGCGTATCGAGGTTGACCTCCAGCACCTTCCAGATCTCGGTCCAGTCATATTTCATGTGATCCATGTCCGCGCCGCCGCCATAGGCCGTGCGGCTGCGGTCCCACGAGTTGATCACCCACCACCCACGGCGCAACTGAGGATCGCCCACGAACGTCGTGGAGATGGCGGGGATGCCACCCGATGCGGCACGCAGGTGATCCACGAATGGAACCTGTACCTCTCGCCGCAGCTTTCGCTCATCCACATGGTAGCTGCACAACCAGGAGCGCATGCCTCGTTCTTCCGGCCGCGCCTCCCATCCATGTGCATCGATCATCCAGACCTTGCGCGTATTCGGATCGAAAAAGTACTTGGTCTGCCCGACCCCTGCATACGTGACGTTCCTGGGATAGCCATTGCGCTCTGTGACGTCATGGTAGCTCCAGGTTTTCGTCGCGAGCGATAAATGCATTGCGGCTACCGGCCCGTTATATCCGTTCGCAAAGCAGATGCGGACAAGCTCGTCCGTCTTGGGGTCTCTGACCGCGCCCCACGCCTTGACCGAACCCCTGACATACTTCTCCAGCGCAATACCCGGATTGATCCATTCGTTTGTTTCCGGGTCGTAGGCAAGGATCGGCTGCCGCAGCGCGGGCTTCCCTTTCGGCGCGTAGTCCGACCTCGGCAGCCAGGGCGCGAACTCGCCCACGTCGCAGTAATCCCCCCCAGTGCCCGGAGCAGCGTCCGACATCCCCGGCCAGAACCACATGAGCCTGCGCGATTCGTCCGGGACAAAAGCAGCCCAATCCGGCCGGTGAGGACGATTTCCGGGTTTGCCTGTGCAGTACGGCTGTCGCAGCTGCCATTCCAGGTTGGGGCTCGAAATCGCCCAGACCTCATTGCGGTAATTGTTGTTGTTGTCGCGTGGTTGTGGAGGCTCTCCGGTCATCCCGGCGTTGTCGCCTGCGGTGTAGAAGAACTCGCCACGCCACGGACACCAGTCCAGCGAACCGTGCTTGGCGCCGCCGATCGGGCACAGAATCCGTCCCGAGGCCGGCGTGATCGGATGCGCGATCCAGTTCATTCGTTGCTCCATCAAACCAGCCCCAGGCAGAGGGCTACGCGACGGTTAGCGAATCCCATGCAGCTTGACCTCGAGTCCCCCGGCCTGATCGCCCATCGTGCCGTGAAGCACAAGCATGGAGGGATCGGGCTCATACCGATATTCGCTGTACGGGAAAGAAGGGGCTGGCCATCAGCGCGTAGCGGCCACGGCCAAGCCGCCGGAACCGGCCCCATACGCCATTGATGGTGTGTTCCGCGCCTGGCGGAACAGGGATGGCGCGGTACTCCATCGCCATGTCCGCCAGACGCAGAATGGCGACACGATCGGGATAGGCGAAATCCCACAACACCAGGGCGTGCATGTCGGCGTCGTACTCGAAGCCGGGGCTCTTGCCCTTGAGCCCGCTTGTATCGCCTTTGATCGCCACGGGTTCCCATGCCTGCCCCGTGTTCTGACCGAGCTTCATTCGAAGCAGATCCGCCCGCTTCGCATCGTCATTGGGAAAGAACCCGCCGAGATTGATCGCGTAGACACAATCTTCCTTCGGATCGATCTGGAACGACACGTACACCCCGATGTCCGCGTTATATGGGTCGGACCCGCGCGGGAAGTTCGTCGCCGTGTCGGTCGCCGGGTCGTATGTCCAGAGATTCTGGGTGGATCGCCCGCAGAAGATGCGATCGCGCCTGAAGTCGTAAACCGCAGCCATTCCCGATCGATGAAACGGCCAGAGATTCTTGTGCGCCCATTGCCCGGTCGCAGGATCAAGCCATCCGCAGTACTTGTCCGCCCGCCCGCCTTTGTCGAAACAAGCGCCGCTTGCCATCAAGACGCGCTGTTGCTTCGGCAGCCAGATCGGCATGGCGTAGGTGTGCCGTGATGCAGGCTTGCCGTCCGTATAGAGGTAAATTCCGTTCGCGGGTCGAGAAGGGATGTCTCGATTCGCCCCGCCAACGAACTCCGGCGGATAGGGCGTCATCTCGTGCAACCGCGCGCTCCGGTTGGCGACCAAGTCGATCATGAACGACTCGTTCGGATACCAGTCGGCATGCCCGCCAGGAACAGCGAGATAGAACCGCTTGGCCTCGTAGTCGAACGCCGCCCCGTTCCAGGCGAGCGTGACCATCTTCTTCAGGTCCTCGCTATTCCCCGTGATCGGCATGTGGACGAGCGGCGCGATGACCGTTCCCTCGATGCTGGCCACCCCGGCGCAAGCCGGATCGAACGGGGCGGGGCCAGTGCGATTGGGCGCCCGGGGTATCCGGTTCGTCCGTGGCCCGCAATCCGGCGAGCTTGGATACGCGGCGCCCTGGGCATAGGCCAAGGCCGCAAGACCGGCGAGGAACCGACGTCGTCGAATGCTCATATGGTCATGTTACCGCGGTGCGGCACCTTATCCATGGCGCGGTCCTGGCCACGGATGCGAGCCGTACTGTCCGTTGCGATGGCGCTCGCACGAGTTGCATCGAGGCGATCAGTCGAGCACCCGTCAGCATCGACGCAATGGCGAGCGCCAGCACGCTCTTCGCAGGAAAAAATGTCGTGGCGTTGCTTTTCTCTCCGCAAACCGAACCCGCTATTCAGGTACGCACGGATCAACCGGATCACTCCGACGTCCCCGACACGCTCCCGGAGGCGGTCGATGAGAATGTCGTGATTGACCCGATGGTGGGTAGAGACGGTCCTTGAGGATTGCCCTCTTGTAACCGTCCCCCCTCGCAGAACCCGCCGTGCGGAACTACCGCAACGGGCTAGTACTGCGACACTGAAATTTCGAAACGCTCGGCGTACTGGAGGCGACGTTTGTGAAACTAATATGTTGCGACACTAGGCTGCGTCCGACATGGCGGCCGTGCGGGTCTTGGGTGCGACGTTACTCACGACGTAGCGAAACTTGCCGCTCGCTTCGCGCGGTATCGCATCGACCTTGCGGATCGTCACGGCGACGGTTGCGCCGAGGCGTCGCTGGAATTCCGCTCGGATAAGCGATTCGAGCGACGTATCGAAATCCGCCCCGGGAACCAGCAGGACTTCCGTGTGGGCGAGATCATGCTGAACGATCTTGAAGCGTTCGACCTCGGGCAGATCGCGAATTACGTAGATCAGCGCCAGCCCGTGCATCACGGTGCCGTCCGCAGCCACCACGAAGTCCGTGCTTCGCCCTTCGATTTCGCTCAGCACAGGAAGCCCGCGTCCGCAGGGACAGGGCTTCGGGTCCACGCTCGCCCGGTCGCCGGTTGCATAACGCACGAACGGGAAATCGGCAGTTGCCATATGCGTAACGACGATCTCCCCGACCTGGCCCGGCTCCGCCGGGCGACCGTCGTCGTCCAGGATCTCGACCACGATGTCGTCGGCGCTGATGTGCATGCGGCGCGCGGGGCAGTCGTGAGCGATGAACCCCGCATCGCGCCCGCCGTAGCCGTTCGCGACCCGGCAGCCGAACACGGATTCGATGATCTCGCGCTGATGGTCGTACAGGCGCTCCGAGGTCACGAAAGCCACCTCGATTGCCAAGCCTCCCAGGTCGATGCCGCGCTTGCGCGCGTGGGTTGCGATCAGGGACAGCGAGGACGGATAGCCGAAAAGCATCCTGGGCCGCTTTGTGCGAATCGCATCCACGTAGCGGTCGAGACTCGCTTCCGACATTTCGAATGCGGGCAGCAGGTCGCTGCGCATGAGCCGGTCCCGCAGTATCCGGAGGCGGTCCTGCGCTCCCAGTTCGATCGGCGACCCCCATACGACGAGCTCCCGATCTCCGATGTCCACGTCCCACCACCGGGTTGCGCGCCACTTGGCGGCAACGTCGTGGCTGCGCCGGTCGCGGCCGATGAAGAACACCAGCGGCTCGCCGCTCGATCCACCGGTGTTGTAGCGTTTGAGGCCGGTCGCTCCCTCGGCTTTCAAGCGCTCGACGTTGGCACGGATGTCGGGCTTTCTCAGCAGCGGCAGCATGCCGAGCTCTTCGATGCTGTCCATGCGAACAGGATCGAAGCCCGTGCGGCCGAACAGATCCCGGTAATAGGGAACCCGGTGCCCGATCCCGGCGAGAAAGCGCCTCAGCTGCTCGAACTGGTACTGGCGCAGCCGCTCGGGGTCCCACCATTGGCTCGCCTCGAGCTCGCGCAGCCGGCGCACGGAATCATGGCCCTTCAGCCGCTCATGCGCGGGAAAGAGCACGGAGGAGCAGAAGCGCGTGTAAAGGCTCATCGTCCCTCCGCCACGGCGACGATGCGCTGGGACGCGAGCGACTCGTACAACCCGAGCCAGAGACCTCGAATTTCGCTCCAGGCATAACGTTGCGCCTCGCGCAATCCCTGCTCGATCAACCGATCGGCCAGCGCCGGATCGTCGAGGATCGCGCAGACCGCTTTGGCAATCGCCTCGGGATTCCTTGCCGGCACCAGCAGTGCCGTCTCCCCGTCGCGCGCGATGTACGGTATGCCGCCGACGTCGGTCGATACCACCGGCACGCCTGCGGCATAGGCCTCGAGTATGACGTTCGGCATGTTGTCCACGGTGCTCGGATTCAGCATGACAGTGGCGTCCCGGTACAGTGCCGCCATCGCGTTGCGGTCCAGCCGGCCGGCGAAGTCGACCTGCTCACCGATGCCGAGCTCTGCTGCAAGCTTTGCGAGCCGCAAGCGTTCCGGTCCTTCGCCCGCGATGGTCAGTACGCCTCCTCGCACCCGCTCGCCGAGCAGCGCAAATGCTTTCAGCGCGGTATCGATATCGTAAAGCGCCTCCAGGTTGCGCGTGACGATGACGTGAATCCTCCCGCTCGCTCTCCGCTCCGGATTCGGTCGGAACTGATCGAGATCGACCACGTTCGCAATGACCTGCATGTCGATGCCTTCGCGGGCGAACACGTCCCGCAGATATCCGGAAGGCGCGACGCGGGCGTCGGCTGCAAGGAGCGTCCGCTTCACCGCGCGCGCAGCCCCCCGAAGGAACTTTGCGGCGTCTCCGCCTCTATAGTTCACGACAACCGGCACGCCGCGCCAACGTGCGATCCACACCGCAGGCGCGGCGAACAGATGCCAGGCCCAGCCCGAGTTCGCCAGCACGTGAACCACTTGCACCTCTGCCGTCATGCGCCAAAGCGCGCCAAGGTACGGCAGCAGCCGAAACGCCGCTCGAACCAGTCGAATTCGGCCTATCCACCAGGGTCGATAGGGCGCGTTGGTCTGCACCATCCGCACGCCCATCCCCTCCCCGCTTAGCAGCTGCTCGAGCTGCCGGCACTGCATCGCCATCCCGCCCGCCGGTGGCGGCAAAGGGCCGACGAGACCGATGGTCAGCATGCCGCTCCCTCGCTCGCGCCCGACGCGAGTGGCGGCGTTTCCGGCGATCGGCGAACACTTGCCGAGGAAGGTGAGGCTTGCTTCCTCGCGTGTCGCCACGGCGCGATTCCGCCTAGAAAGCGCTTTCGTTGGCGACAAGCTACCAGCACAGCCCTTCCACCGTCGCCGCCACGTCCTCGAGCTCCGGAAGTCGGACCAGGTCGAGGACATATTGCTCGGGCCGTAAGAGCCGGCGCAACTGCTCCGCGAGCCGCTTGTCGTTCAAACCGACCACGATCGCATCCGACTGCGCCACGACCTCTTCGAGATCCGACCTCAGCAGCGCGCCGATGTGCGGTATGTGCTGCTCGATGAATCGCCGGTTCGCGCCGAGCAGCCGGGACAGGTGAACTTCCGGGTCGTATACCAGCAGGCTCAACCCCTTGCCGATGAACTGCTCCGCGATGAGCACCAGCGGGCTCTCGCGCAGGTCGTCCGTACCGGTCTTGAACGACAAACCGATCATGCCGACGCGGCGCTTGCCGGTCGCAAGCACCTTCTCGATCGCGCGCTCGGTATGGATCCGGTTGGACTGGAGGATGCCCGAGAGCATCGGGACCTCGACGTCGCGCGTTTTCGCAAGATAGGTCGTCGCACGCAGATCCTTCGGCAGGCAGGACCCGCCGAAGGCGAAGCCGGGACGCAGATAGGCTTTCGAGATATTGAGCTGCGTGTCCCGGCAGACGAGATCCATGACCTGGAACGGATCGACCCCGAGGGCGGTGCAAAGTCGTGCCGTCTCGTTGGCGAACGTGATCTTCAAGGCGTGGAAGTTGTTGCAGCAGTACTTGACCATTTCGGCAGCGCGTATCGAGGTGCGATGGAACTCGCACGGCAGACGGCCGAAAAGCGAGCGCAGCTGCTCGGCAGGAAACTCATGGTTGGCGCCGATGATGGTGAACGGCGGCCGATCGTAATCGCGTATCGAGGTGCCTTCGCGCAGGAACTCGGGCTGGAAGCACACATCGAAATCGACCCCATCGCGCTTGCCCGACTCGCGCTCGATGATGGGCCGCAATGTATCTTCCACGGTGCCCGGAACCACGGTGGATCGAAAGACGAGCACGTGTCGAGCGTCCTTGGCGCGAATCGCGCGCCCCAGATCGGCCGCGAGTCGCAGCAAGGCGGACTGGTCCTGGCTGCCATTCGGGGCGGACGGCGTCCCCACGCAGATGAGCGACAGGTCGGTATCGCGCACGGCGGCGGACACGTCCTGACCGACCGCCACGCGACCGCTCGCCACGACGGTGTGCATAAGATCGACCATACCCTCCTCGACGACGGGTGTCTTGCCCTCTTCGATCAGCGCAAGCTTCGCCTCATCGATGTCGACGCCGATCACTTCGTGGCCGTCACGTGCGAGGCACGCGAGCGACACCGCACCGACGTAACCCAGTCCGAAAATGCTGATCTTCATTCCTTGCCGTCCCCTTCAAATACCAACGAGCAGTTTCGAGTGCACTCGGGCCCGTTCGCCTGCATTCACCGGCTGTGTTTTCGCGCGCAAAGCATCAGCCTGCGCGCGCGGGCTCACTGACCGTGACCCTCGGTGTCCGGGCCTCGCCGAGTTCCAGAATGCCTACCCGACTCCCCAACGTGGCGGCCGCGGCGAAACGATTTTCGGCTGCGATCTCTTCCCAGCACCGCTTCATGTCCGACGTGTATTCGATGTCGTCGATGAGAATGAGGCTTCCGGGCGCGCTTCTCTCCGCCACCAGGTTCAACTGGGGCACGACGAACTCCCGCGTATGGATCGCGTCGATGAAAGCGATGTCGATACTGCTTCCCCGGGGGAGGCACGCGTCTATGTTGTCCTCGAACGTACCCTGGGTGAAGGTGAAGCGACTGCTGATCTGCGACAGATTCCCTTGCGCGATCTGTGCCCATACCTCGTTGGGCTCGAAAGTCAGGAGCACGCCTTCCTGGTTGGCTTCGATGCCCGCGAGCCAATACATGCCCGAAATGCCGAACGCAGTGCCGAACTCCACGACGACCTTGGGCTTCCTGCGAACGGCCAGGCTGGCGTAGAAGTTTCCCATCACCCGGCTGGTGCGCACATCGTTCGAGCGTCGGCTCTGCCCCGCCGTCTTGCCGCCGTATCCTGTCCAAAGTGGCTGCGCGCCCAACTCGTGCGTGGCCACCGCCAACTCCTCGATCTTCTCGCTGAGAGGGCTGACGTCGAGCTTGATGAGCGGGCCAGGGTAGTGCCGTCCCAGCCAGGATGAAGGATTTCGTTTCAGCCAGCGAATATGCACCGGCCGCGGAAACAGCAGGTAGGCGGCGGTGTCCATCAATCGCTTCAGCATTGCAGCATTTCCTTCAGCTCAGCTGGTTTCCATCGACAGGCGCCCGCGATCCGACCGGTCCGGCTTCGGCACTGCCGCTCGGCTGCACACGGCCGCTCCGGCCTGCCAGGCATCGCTCGATGATCCGGTCGAGGCGCTGCATGGAGCCGCTCCAGCCGTGGTGCGACAGCATCCGCTCCCGTCCCGCCTGCGCGAGACGTGTACGCTCGTTGCCGTCGTCGAGCAAGCGCAGAACAGCAGTCGCGAAGTCCTCTGGCGTATCAGCCACCAGGAAGTGCGCACCGGCCACGGCATCCACCCCGCCGGCAGCAACCGCGCTGGTGACCACCGGTACACCCATGGCCATCGCCTCGAGTATCTTGTTCTGGGTTCCACGCGCGATGTTGAGCGGTGCGACCATGAGCGCGGACCGGTGCACGTAGGGCCGCACATCGGGAACTGACCCCGTCACGGTCACGCCCGGGATCGTGGCGAGGCGACGCACCGCTGGCGTTGGATCCGCACCGACGATCAAGAGTTTGACGCCGGGTCGCTTCTCCTGAATCCTGGGCAGCGTATTGGCGCAGAAGTCGAACATGCACTCCTGGTTTGGATAGTAGTCCATGCGACCGACGAAGCAGATCGTATCCCTGTCGGGCGGATCGCTGCTCGGCGCAAAGTATTCGCTGTCGACGCCGTTCGGGAACCAGGCGCTCGCCACACCGGTTGCGTACGACTCCAGAGTTTCCCATTCCGCCCGCGTGGTCGCCGTACACATGTCGAACCGCCGGGCGAGGCGGCGCTCTTCACGCGCCATCTTCACGCCCTCGAACCGATAACCCGCCGAAAGCGGGAATGGTTTGTAGCGCGCGTACTCGATCCACTTCTGCGAATCCATGTCCCCGAAATCGAGAATCTTGGGCGTGTCGCTCACGTGTGCGACGTACTGCGCGACCGACGAGCAGTGCACGAAGATGAGATCGAAGCGCTGCTCCCGGAGCAACCGCGCAACCTGCCGGCGCAGGGAGGTCGAGTAGAAAAACCCCATCGAGGAAGGCGTCGTCGTCGGCAGCCGAGAAACCATTCGCAGCGACTGCACCGGATCGCTTACTTGCGACATCACGAATCGGGTGCAATGGGGGGCGATGCCCTCGCCTTCCTTCGCCTCCGCATCGGAGCGCGCCAGCGAAGCAACCGTCACCTCGTGGTTGCGCGCGAGATGGCGGATCATGTTGAACGGCCGGATCTTGCCGCCTCGCTTGGGCGGAAAAGGAAAGCGGTGGCACACGTAGAGTATCTTCACGCGAGCGTCGCCTTGAGTTCCGCCGCCACGTCGTCGGGCGAGCGCGCATCCAGGTAGATACGCGCCCATACCTCCAGATTCAGCAGGCAGAGGATGCGGTCGGTGCCGTCGATGCGATTCTGCTCGTGATCGCGGATCAGCTGGCGCACCGATGCGGGCTCGAACAGCCCGCGCGCTCGGACGGCCTCTTCCGAGAGCAGCGACTCGCGCAACGGCGCCAGATCCCCGCGCAGCCACGCGCCCATCGGCGTGCCGAACCCTCGCTTCTTGCGTTCCAGGATGTCCTCGGGCAGCAGGGGCGCCAGCGCCTGCTTGAGCACGTGCTTGAGCCGCCCGCCGCGGACCTTGATCGCTTCCGGCATCGCGGCCGCGAGCTCGACCAGCTCATGGTCGAGCAAGGGCACCCGGCATTCCAGGGAGGTCGCCATGCTCATCTTGTCGGTCAGGAGCAGCAGATCGTCGGGCAACTGCGTTTGCGCGTCCACCGCGAGCATCCGGTTCAATCCGTCCTCGCTGCCGGCGTGGCGGAAAGCGTCGCGGATGACATCCGGATGGCTGATGCCGGTCACACGGGACATGCGTTCGATCTCGCGGCCGGAAAAAACCTCGACGTAGGATTTGTAGCGATCCTCGAACGAGAGCTCCGTGCTCGCAAGGAAGCCTCGCGCCAGACGGGTGATATTGAGCAGAGGCGAATGGCGGTCGCTCGGCAGCCGCTCGCCGACGGCAACTGCGGTGCGGCGCACCCATCCGGGCAGCATCTCGAAATATTGCTGGTAGTGGTTGCCGAGATAGCGCCGGTAGCCGCCGAAGAGCTCGTCGCCGCCCACCCCGGAAAGAATGACGGTCACGTCGCGGCGGGCGAACTCGGATACGAGATAGGTCGTGATGAATGCGGTGTCCGCGATCGGTTCGTCCATGTGCCAGACGAGCTTGGGCAACAGCGCCGCTACGTCGGGCTTGACGACGATCTCGTGGTGTTCGGTGTGAAAGAGCTCCGAGACGCGCCGTGCATAGGGCAACTCGTTGTAGAACTCGTCGGCCTTGCCGCCCTTGAACCCTATCGCATAGGTCCTTATCGGCTGGGCGCTTTGCGAAGCCATGCAGGCGACTACGGCGCTCGAATCGATTCCGCCGGAAAGGAATGCTCCGATAGGGACATCGCTCACCATCTGGGATCGGACCGCGGACTGGATCCCCGACCGTACCCGTTCGACCCATTCCGACTCTGAACGAACGGTGTCGATCGCAGGTGAAATCCGCCAGTATCGCCGCAGCTCCTGCCGGCCGTCCTCCACGACCAGCATGCTTGCAGGCTCGAGCTTCTCGATGCCCTTGAAAATGCTGTGCGGGGCGGGAACGTACCCGAGATTCAGGTAGCAGTGCACCGCGGTGGGGTCGAGCTCGGCCGAAACGCCAGGCAGCGCAAGCAGCGCTTTCGCCTCGCTCGCGAACGCGACCCGTTTCGAATCGCGCAGCAGGTACAACGGCTTTACGCCCAGGCGGTCGCGGCCGATGATCAGGCGGCGCTGGCGGCCATCCCACAGTGTGAACGCGAATATCCCATTCAGGCGCTCGACGAAGCCCTGCCCATATTGCTCGTAAGCGTGCAGGATAGTTTCGCAATCCGAACCCGTCTTGAAACGGTGGCCCGCGCCCTCGAGCTCAAGCCTGAGCTCACGGAAGTTGTAGATCTCGCCATTGGCCACGAGCCAGACGCTGCCATCTTCGTTCGAGAGCGGCTGATGGCCGCCGGCGAGATCGATGATGGACAGTCGGCGCATTCCGATCGCGCACGGACCATCCACGTGCCGCCCCTCGTCGTCGGGACCACGATGGATGGTGCGAGCGCCCATGGCCGTCAAATCGGCCGCTTGCGCCGCCGCGCCATCGATTCGCAGATAGCCGTAGATGCCGCACATCGCTCAGCGCTCCCAGGCCCGGACGAGCGTCCTCGGGGTCATCACGCCGACATCCTTTCCAGTGCGACCAGCCGGCCATAGACTTCGTCGTAGCGCGCGACACAGTGATTCCACGTGCGCTGCGTCTCCACATAGCGCCGGGCGGCTGCACGCAACTGCGGCCAGCGCTCGGGACTCGCCAGCAGGTCGAGCACCTTCGCGGCAAGATCTTCGACGTCGCCCGCCTTGAAGAGCACGGCGGTCTCGCCATCTTTCATCAACTCGCGGTGCCCGCCCACATCGGAGGCTACGACCAGCCGGCCCTGCGCCATCGCCTCCAGAGGCTTGAGCGGCGTGACGAGGTCGGTGAGCCGCATCGGCAGCCGGGGATAGACGAGGACATCGATCAGGTCGTAGTAGCGATGAACCTCGCTGTGCGGCACCCGGCCAGTGAAAACCACCTTGTCGCCCAGGCCGAGCGCAAGCACCTGCGCGCGCAGACTGTCATCCTGGAATCCTCCGCCGACGAGCAGGAGGCGTACGTCCGGGCGCGCGACAAGGATCCGGGGCAGCGCCCGGACAAGCGATTCGAGCCCCTCGTAGCCATAGAACGAGCCGACGAATCCCAGGACGGTGCTGCCTTCGAGGCCCAACTCCCGTGCCAATGTGGCGTCGCGCGTGGGGGTGGTGTTGAATCGATCCACGTCCACGCCGTTGGGAACGACCGTGATGCGATCCGGCCGCACGCCCCTCGCAACTAGTTCTTCTCGAAGCCCCTCGCAAATCGTGACGACGTGGTGGGCACGCTTGGCCGCATAGGTTTCCAACGCACGCGACAGCCGGTATCGCAGACTGCCTTCACGCGTGGTTCCGTGATCCACCGCCGCGTCTTCCCAAAGCGCGCGGATCTCGTAGACGACGGGAACGCCAGTGCGGCGGCCGACGCGCAGGGCCGGGATCGCGTTCAACACCGGTGAGTGCACGTGCACGACATGCGGACTATAGCGACGAACGAGCGTTTCTATTCGGTGGGCGAGCTCGCCCATCAGCTCCAACTCGCCCATTGCGGGCAGATCACTCACCAGGCCCCGCACGGGCGGCGTACGGTGAAAGAGCCAACCGTCCACGGTCTCCTCGCGCACCTCCACCGACCCGCCCTGCTTTGGGCTCGTCATCTGGACGGTTTCCCAGCCGAGCGCCTGGCTCTCGCGCAAAATGGCCAGCGTGCGAAAGGCGTAGCCACTGTGCAGTGGCGCCGAATGATCCAGCACGTGCAGGACACGCATGACGTTATCCCACGGCCTGCAGGGCGGTCGACGTTTCATGACCGAGCACTGAACGCAGGAACGAATCGAACATGAGCAGCGACCAGATGGGCGCGCTGTAGTCGCGAAAGCCTTTCTCGTGCTGCTCCACGAGATGCTGCAGATACCGCCGGTCGAAGTAGCCTGTCTGCGCCAGCGTGGGGCCAAGCAACGACTCGCGCACGCGCGCGCGTAGTGGGCCCCGGAACCAGCCAGCAAGCGGCACGGCGAAGCCCATCTTCGGCCGGTACAGGATATCGTCGGGCAGGTAAGGCTCCATCGCTTCCTTGAAGAGCAGTTTGCCCTCGCCTCGTCCGAGCTTGAAGGTCGAAGGCAGGCTGGAGAGCCACTCCATCATCGGATGGTCCAGAAGCGGCTCGCGCACTTCCAGCGAATGCGCCATGCTCGCGCGATCGACCTTGGTGAGGATATCCCCCACGAGATACGTCTTGATATCGAGGTACTGGATGAGCGAAAGCGGGTCTTCGGTCGGCGCGCGGCGCGCATGGTGGCGCAATACCTCGAGCGCGTCGTAACCACCGAGCGTGCGGCGGAAGGAATCGCTGAACAGGCGCTTGCGCATGTCGTCGCGCATGATCGAAACGGAGTGGAAGTAGGCTTCCACGGAATCGCGCGCGAGGGCCTGAAAAGTCGTCTTGGCGCGCAGCGCGCGAGGCGCCCAATCGGCCTTGGGATAGACCTGGCCGAGCAACCCGAAGACCGAGCGCCGCAGCGGCAGCGGCAGCATGGAACGGATTCGCTCTTCCTTCATGTGCCACTTGTAGCGCCGATAGCCGGCGAAATTCTCGTCTCCGCCGTCACCCGACAACGCGACGATCACCCGCTTGCGCGCGAGCTCGCACACCTTGTAGGTCGGGATGGCGGAGCTATCCGCATAGGGCTCGTCGTACAGCGAGGCCAGGCGGTCGACCAGATCGAAATCGTCCGGGTCCACCTGTTCGACCTGGTGATGGGTGTGATAGCGATCGGCAACCACCTGGGCATACTGGGTCTCGTTGAACGCCGGATCCCCGAATGCGATAGAGCAGGTGTTCACGGGCTCGCCGGAAAGCTTTGCCATCATGGCAACGACGGCGCTGGAGTCGACGCCACCGGAAAGGAATGCGCCCAAGGGCACTTCGGACATGAGGCGGATCCTCACGGCCTCCTTCAGCCGCGCGGTAAGCTCTTCGCGAGCCTCGCCTTCGGTGATCGGCCCGGAAGGTTTGAACGGAAGATCCCAATA
Organism: Betaproteobacteria bacterium; assembly: GCA_009377585.1. Lineage (NCBI taxonomy): Bacteria > Pseudomonadati > Pseudomonadota > Betaproteobacteria > Betaproteobacteria bacterium. The sequence continues at coordinate 13,765 of WHTS01000086.1, read as the reverse complement.
GCAATGCGGGTCGGGAATCGCGGCGCCGCGGCGAATGGTCAGCGTGCACGCCGGCGGAAGCTTACGCACCGACTTGAAGATGCTGCGGGGGTCGGCGGCATAGCCGTAGGCGAAATATTCTTCGACCGCGAGCGGATCGAGCGTTCGGTCGAGGCTCGGGACGGCGAGGAGGCCCTTGATCTCCGACGCGAACAGCACCGTGCCGTTGGCGAGCACCGAGTAGTGCAACGGCTTGACGCCCATCCGGTCCCGGGCGAGGAACAGCGTATCCCTGTTCCGATCCCAGATCGCGAATGCGAACATGCCGCGAAAGCGTTTGACGCATTCAGGGCCCCAGGCTTCCCAGCCGTGAACGATGACTTCGGTATCGCTGCGGGTGCGGAAGGTATGCCCGAGCGCCTGGAGCTCCGGCACCAATTCCTGGAAATTGTAGATCTCGCCGTTGAAAACGACGGCCACCGAGCCGTTCTCGTTGAACAGCGGCTGTTGACCGGTTGACAGGTCGATGATGGAAAGCCGGCGATGACCAAGCCCTATCCCGGGCTCGAGATGAATCCCGCCTTCGTCCGGCCCGCGGTGGAACTGGCGCTCGTTCATGCGCTCCAGCAGCCCCCGGGATACCGGACTACGGTTCCGGCTATCGAAAATGCCTACGATCCCGCACATTTATGCAATTTTGTAATTTGGCGTCCGAGGGCACAGGCAGCAAGTTTCCTGCCAACAATTTCCGGGCCTTGGCGCATAGGGCCCTGTCGCTTCTTCCGTCACCGCGGGCCCGACGCGATTGGCGACCGGTCGATGGCTTTAATACGGCGCGCTCGCCCGATACTTGACGACGGCGGTCATATCCCGTTGATGCGCTCCAAACAACGAGAGACGCAGCATACACGCTGAGCATTGCGCGAAAGGGATCAAGGCGCCGAGCGCATGGTTGCCCTTGCCTCGGCGCGTCCTTGCTGGCCGGTGAGACTATCGTACAGAGCCGTATAGTTTTCCACCATGGCATCGAGACTGAATTCCCGCTCGGCCCGCTGCCGCGCCGCTTCAGCGTGGCCTAGCAGGCGTGCGCGGTCGGCGGCATAGGCGGCTATCTGTTCTCCCATTGCACTCCAATCGCCCACGTCTACCAACGCGCCGGTAACCCCGTCTCTAACGAGGTCCCCATTGCCTCCTGTCCGGGTTGCGATTACGGGCAAGCCGCTCGCCATCGCCTCGAGAATGGTGTTCGATATGCCCTCGGCGAGCGACGGAAGTACGAACAGGTCCATGGTCCTCAGCAGCTCGGGAATGTCATTGCGTGCGCCGAGCAGCTCGACCTGGGACTGCAAGGACGCTTCGGCAATCGCTTGCTCGATGTCCGGTCGCGAAGGACCCTCGCCAATGATGACGAGTCGCGCGTTTCGCATTGCGCTCGAGCCGTGTTCGAGGGCTGTCCCGAATGCCTTCACGAGCGACACCTGATCCTTGACGGGCTGCAAGCGCCCAACCGTGCCTACAACGAAGGGTCGATCGTCGGGTACGGTCGAAGGACCCGAGACGTTCGGGCGAAACAGGCCGGTATCGACGCCGTTGTAGATCTGCCGGATTCGGGCCGCCGGCACGCCGATGGGCCCTTCGAGATAGGCGGCAAGATCGGCCGAAACGGCAGTGTAGTGAGTTACCAGCGGTCTGAACATGCGCTTCAGGCGCCGGTACTTCGGATTCGTCCCGTCGAGGTCGTGCATGTCGCGTCCGTGCTCGCCATGGATGCGCACGGCGACTCGCGCACAGACCGCTGGCAACAGGGCGTCCAGGCCCGATAGGTTGCGCGTGTGTACGATCGAAGGCTCGAGCCGCCGGAACAACCGGTACAGGTCCAAATAAGTGCGAGCCAGCGAAGCCTGCCCTCGATTCATGGCGAAAACCTGAACGTCGCTGTGCCGGATCCGTTCCCTGAATTCGCTGTAGCCGGTCATGCAGACGATAGCGTGCCGATAGCGATCGGACGGCATTCGATTGACCAGGTTGACCAACCCGTTCTCGAGGCCGCCTATACAAAGCTCATGGATGACGTGCGCCACGAGAGGCGGATCGCCCCGGGAACGGTTCACGGATTTCAGGCCGTGCACGGCGCCAACCAGCATCGTCGCCTCAGGGTTGGATGCGCTTTTCGGCCGCCAAAATAGGTGCGCCGGTCGCGATCGCGTTCTTCCGCGCACTCTCCAACGAGCTACGAATCGAAGGCTCCATCGCGGCGAGAAACTCCTGCAGCAGCTCGCGCGGTTCGTCCTTCGACGACGAGCCCGGCGGTGCGTAGAGAACCACGACTGCGGCATCGTCTCCACGCCCGGCAAGCCGATCGAACGCCTGCCGCAACTTGACCTCCTCCGGCAGGGCGCTCCAGCGGCCGCCTGCCCAGTACCAGTGCCAGGCGAGGAGCTCGCCGCGACTCGACCGCAGACGCGACTCCACGACTCGCAGCCCATGAACACCCGACGATTGCCCTGTCTCGGATAGACGGTGCCAAAGACGATCGCCGGGAGATACGAGGCCGTTATCGAACGAAATCAACTCGTGCCCTTCGTTCTGCCGGGCGTAGTAGCCAATGAACACGCCCACCTGCGCGCCCTGCCTCTCGTAGATCTTGTGCATCGTCGCGCGTGCGCTGACGAAGTGCGGTGTGAATTGCGGCAGCCGCGACGACGATCTCTCCCATCCCGCGGCACCGCTCGGCGCCGCAATGACCGGTTGACTGGCGACCTCCTTCGCATCGAGGAAATCGACATAAAGTGGCCCGGTGCTCGCGATAGCCGCGACGCCCAGCGCTCCGGCAATCAGGATTGCCTTGGAGCCGCCGCCAACCAGTCCTGGCGCGATCGGCTCAGCTTGCACGACCCGATGGTCCTCTCGCCACCATGAGCCAACCCAGAACAGCAGCAGCATTACGACGCCGAAAAAGATCCAGCCATAGATAAGATGATCAACGCCGACCGCGTAGCGCATTTCGCTCAGATGCCCGATCATCACGATCATGTAGGCACGCAGCCAGTTCGCAACGATCGGCACGAGGATCGAGGCCAGAACGAACAGCACGCGCCGCCACAAGCTCGTATAAGACAAATAGGCGTAAAGGAAACCGAGCGTCACCGATGCGATCAGATAGCGCAATCCGCTGCAAGCTTCGATGACGGACCAGCGCCCGCTCGGCAGCGTGAAAAACAGTCCCTCGCGATATACGGGGATCCCGCTCAGGCGCAAGGCCGCCACGGTGAAATCGGCGGTGTGGTCCATCAACGTCGGCAGGAGGAACTCCCCGATCGGCACGGCGAGGAGCGTGAAAGCGAGCGGGAACGCGATCGCGCGAGCGATGGCCACACCCATGACGGCGACGACCGCCAGCGCAATCATCGCCACCAATCCGAACTGGCGGGCCGCTTCCACGCCGGCGACGCTGCCGAGCAGGGCGACGAAGGCTGCTGCGGCAAGCGGGAACAAGACCCAGAAGCACGGGCGAATCGGCAAGGCCGCAAGCTGGGAGCGCTTGCCCCAGATGAGCCACGCGGCTACCGGATAAATGATGAGCCCGTGCGCGAAGGTTTCGGAGCGCCACCAGATGCCGGCCATGCGCATCGCCGCGTCGCCGTGCCAGGCGACGATCCAGAACAACGTACTGAAGAGCAGTGCGAGAGGCAGGGTCCGGCCGAACGCGGACGCACGCGAGGCCGGGGCAGGCGAGGACGCGTGCGTCCCACCCACAACGCTTGCAACAGGCGCCGGCCCCAGCACCCGCTTCGGCCTAGCCAAGACTCTTGACAATGTGCGGCCCGATCCGATTTGCCATCGCGCGCGGCAGCTTCTTCCACAACGCGATGAAGGCACGATACTTGGGATTGAGTGGATTGTGGTCGGGAACCTCGCGCCCCTTCACCAGCCGGTATTCGTAGGGCAGCGGCGCCGGCTCGAATCCCCAATTCTTCTTGAAGTCGAATGATCCGGTGCCAAGCTTGCTGCGCCCATAGTCGAATACCCGCAGCCCGCGCTCGCACGCCCGCCGCATCACTTCCCAGTACATGAAGTCGTTCCCGGCGACCTGGCGCGCCAGATCGGTTCCGCCGCCGTAGTAAGGCAGCACCTCGTCGCGAAAAAAGAAGCTGAGCACGCTCGCAACAAGCTTCCCTTCGCTGGTCACCGTCACGATCTCGCTATCGGCTGCAAACTCTTCGCGCAGGATATCGAAATAGCGGCGCGAAAAAACCGGCGTGCCGAGCCGATGCACGCTCTCGGAATAGGCACTGAAGAACCGACCGGTATCCGAGTCCAGCGTAGCAGACAAACCGGACTTGATTCCCTTGCGCACCATCGCCCGCTGCTTGCGGGGAATGGCGTTGAGATTCTTCTCGGGATCGGGGTCGATCGCCTTGCGAAACGTGACGTAGAGATCCTTCGTTGCCCAATCGGTTCGCTGTCTGCTTTGGCTGCGATACTCCAGATGGCCGACTTGCAGACGTTCCGCCAGGGCGATTGCCTCGGCGTCCAATGCCAAGCGGGCACGGTCTGTTTCCGCTGCCACGCCGCCGTACACGCAAAACGGCAGCGACACGAGTGAATGACCGAAGAGGAGACTTTTTACTTCGGCCAGTGGCAACACGCCTTCGATCGCGCCACCCGCTTCGGCGAGCAGGAACCAAGTGCGATGGCCGAATGCACGCTGAATGACTTCCTGCCAGCCGGCTCGATGGAAGAACGTTGCGGCCGGAAAGCGCAGCACGAACTCGTCCCAACGGCGGCGATCGGCCGACTCCATGACCTTGACCGACAGTGGCTTCGAATGCTCTGAGGCTTCGGGCTTGTTCGACCCCGGTGCGAGGACAGCGCTCACGCGGCCACCTGGACAAAGATGTTATCCATTCGGTCCCAGCGAAAATCGGCGAGCAGCCGTTCTATCCGCGCGCGCATGCGTCCGAGGTTCACGTAATGCCGGAAACGTGTCTTCATCCCGATTCCATGCTGTCTAGGCTGCTCGGGATCGATTTCCCAAGGATGGAAGTAGAACACGCAAGGCTGACCTTCGCCGTTCACCCGCTGCAAGCACCATCTCGAAACCGGATACGGCAAAAGCCGAAAATAGCCGCCTCCCCCCGCTGGCAAGTTTCGGCTCAGCATTCGCACCGTAGTCACGGGGATTTCGAGCAGTCTCTTCGATTCGCCGGGACGGTGTGCAAAGCGCGGTGCATCCGGCATGCCGTAGTGATCGTGCCGGATCGGGTAGATGCTGGAACTGTAGGTATATCCTTCGTCGGCCAGGCACTCGAGGGCCCAGAGATTCGCCTGCCCGATTGAAAAGCTCGGCGCGCGATATCCGTTTACGGCAACTCCGGCGGTATCTTCGAGAACTTTCTTGGCCGAGCGCACGTCCTCGGTGAATTGAGCTCGGCTCTGCTCATGTGCGCGTCCGTGCGCGAACCCGTGGCTTGCCAGCTCGTGGCCGTTCTCGACGATGCGGCGCACCAGCCCCGGATAGCGCTGTGCGATCCAACCCAGAGTAAAAAAGGTCGCGTGCGCGCCATGGTCCTGCAGCAACTGCAGGATGATTTCCAGATTACGTTCGATGCGGCAGGGGAGACGGTCCCAGTCGGATCGGGGAATATGCGGCTCGAACGCCGAAACCTGGAAGTAGTCTTCCACGTCGACGGTCATTGCATTGCGTGCGACGCCGTTGGAACTCGCCATGTTGGAGTCTGCCCGGTCCGCGCGCGCTCACGAACCTTCTCGCTTCTCGGGATGCTTTTCCTGCGCCAGAGTAAGCAATTCCCGTGACAGCTTGAGGATGTTGACGATCGAGCGCTCCATCTTGGAAACGCGGCGATCCAGTTGTTCGAGCATGCGCTCCTCGCCCGCGCCGGATTTGCGAACGGCAACCCGCTGCATTCCGGTGTCGTTCGCCGCAAGGGTCGGCATTTCCCCGTTCAGGTCGCCTATGACGGCATCTACCGTCTGGGCGTCGATGCGATGCCGGTCCTCCAGGTAGCCGAACAACAGGACTCTGTCGCACAGCGTGTTGATGCGTCTCGGAATCCCGCCGGTGTAGGCGTAGATCGGGGCGAAGCAGTCCTCGCCGAACTCGGGGTCGGCGACCCAGCCGACCGTTCTCATCCGGTGCTCGATGTAAGCGCGCGTTTCGTCTGCATCCATCGGCCCGAGGTGATAGGAGGCGATGATGCGTTGCCGCAGTTGCTGCATGCCCTCGCCTTGCAGGGTGTAGCGAAACTCCGGCTGCCCAAGCAGGAAGCTTTGCAGCAGCGACTTCTCACCTGCCTGAAAATTCGACAGCATCCGCAGCTCTTCGACAGCGCGAGGGGTGAGATTCTGGGCTTCGTCGACGACCAAGAGCGCGCGGCGCCCTTGCTTGTGAACACTGAGGAGATACTCTTCCAGGCGCTTCAGCAGGACCGCCTTGCTCTGCTCCTCGTGCTTCAGGCCGAATGCGGCCGCGATAAGCCGCAACGTGTCATCTGCATCGAGCTGCGTACTCACCAACTGAGCAGCCACGTAGCTGTTGGGATCGACACGCCGGAAGAGATTCTTCACGAGCGTTGTCTTGCCGGCCCCGATCTCGCCGGTGATCACGATGAATCCTTCGCCCTGATGCAGGCCATATTCGAGATACGACATCGCGCGCTTGTGGCCGCGCGAGGCGAAGTAGAAGCTCGGATCCGGGTTGAGCTGGAACGGCTTACCAGTCAGCTTATAGAAGGATTGATACATGGTGTTCGGATCAGAATGCCAGGCTCAAAGTTCCGGTGATGGCGTTTTCCCGCACATCGCCAGCCGAGGAATTCGTATCGCGGTTCAGCCAGCGATACTCGACCGAGCCGCGCAGCTTGGGCTGCAGCTGATGCGTGATTCCGATCCGAATGTTGCTATTCGTGTCCGTTCGACTTGCATCGGTCATCTCCGACTTGATCTGGCCAACCGATACCGACCCCGAGGTCCGCTCCGAAAAGCGCCAGCTCAGGATTGCGTTGTAGCCCGTCTGCAAAACGTTGTCGCTGAGAGAAAACGGATCGGTTCCGACGATAGTCGGAGTACCGCTGCTTTCCCTTTGGCGGTCGTCCCGGAACAAGCTCAGCAGCAACGCACTCCGAATGCCTCTCAGACCAAACGTACCCTGCCATCGTTTCGACAAGCTGACCTGATTGGTCAAGAAGTCCACGGAGGACGGCAGGAACTGCGGAAGCCCGTTTTGCGCAATGAAGGCCTGGACGACCTGTTGTCGCTGGATCGGGTCGGGTACTTGGCTAATAAACAGCCTGTCCACAGTCGCCGCCGTATCGAGACTGACCGGCACGCTCAACAATCCAGGCGTCCCCACGACTTGCTCACCATAGGTCAGTGTCCAGGCGGTGAGCCGTGTCCGATGTTGGGCATCGAGCGAAAACGTGTTCCCGAAATAGCGCTCGCCGACTTCGGCGCGAATGTTTGTACGCCGGCTCGGCGCCCACTGGAAACCAACGCTGTAGAAGTTGCCGCCGATACTGCCTTGCGTGTCACCATAGGCGTTGTCTTCCCTGCCGATGGACAACAAGCCCGATAGAGTCGGCAGAAGAGCATAGCTTGCACTCGCCGTGAGCGTTTCCAACGTCCGTTTGTTGAACTGGCCCTGCGTCGAGTCGATATCCTGCCTGGAATAGGATACGGACCATCCCAATTCGTTGAACATCGACCCCTGCGACAAGCCTAGATTCACCGTGTTCGACTCGGAGCTCAGAGCGCTTGTTTCGCCATCCGATTCCATGCGGTTCCAGGTGTAACGCGCATTGACGTTTGCAAAACGACCTAGACGACTGATCCAATAGGGACTGAGCGTCCCCTGGCGCACTTCGGTGCGATTGGGATTGATATTGATGTCACTTGTCGACTGAGGGCCCAGCGTAGAGATATTCTGCTGGGCAATAGCGGCAGACCCTTGCAGGAATAGCTTGCGGTCCCATACGTCGAGAAGTCCATTTGCTCGGAGCGCGTGGTTATGCCCGTTCGCGTCGGAATTCTTTGCGTACAGCCTGTACTTGAACGCGTAGTCAAGCTGCATTTGCAGGCGAGGGCCGACGCCGGTGATCGCCACACCGGGTTCGATTTCAGTCACGAAGTCCGACTCCTCCCGTCCTCGCGGAGCAAGTCGGACGTTGTCGGTGTAGGTTTCTCGAAGCTGCACCTTCGGAGTAACTTGCCAGTCGGCTGCGTAGCTCATGTGCGGCACCAGCGTCGAGGCGGCCATACAAAGTATAGAGCGCTTCCGCACCCGAGGACGTGTCACACGCCGGCTGGCCCTTCCGTGCTTTTCTTTGGCCACTTTCAATTACTTCTTGGTGTCGCTTTCGGCACCGTAGCCATAGCCGTACCCGTAGCCATACCCATAGGCATAATAGCCGGACCCGCCCTTGAACCGCGTCTTGTTCAACAGCAGGCTCACCGTCTCGCATGCCTCGACGTGATGCAGGCCCTCACGTAAGCTCTGCTGCGTGGTCTTCCCCGCTTCCACGACGACGACCACTTGTCCCATCTGCGAGGCCAACACACGCGATTCGGTGGTTGCGAGCAACGGGGGCGAGTCGAAGATGATGATGCGGTCGCTGTATCGACTCGACATCTCGTCGAGCAGGTCGCGCATCGACCCGCTGGCCAGCAATTCGGTGGCATTCGGATGATGTCGGCCTGCAGTAAGCAACTTGAGCTTGTCGATATTGGTGCGGATAAGCGCCTGGGAGATCTGCAGATTGTCCTCCAGCAGGACATCCATGAGCCCCAGGCCACCGTCGATCCCGAGCATTCGCGGAATGGATGGCTTGGCCACATCGGCGTCGATGAGAAGCACCGTGTGGTCCATTTCCATCGCGATGCTCATGGCGAGGTTCAAGGAGCAAAAGCTCTTTCCTTCGCCCGGCATGCAACTCGTGACCATGATCAGATTGCCGCGCCGTAGTGTGGTCGGCCCCTGGTCGAAGGCGTTCTTGAGAAGCGGTCGCTTGATCAGGCGGAACTCTTCGAAGATCTGGCTACGCGCCGCATCCGGCGTGACCATGCCTGCGTCTTTCAAGCGAGCCAGATCGAGCTCCTCGTAGCGAAGCGTCCTTTCCCCAGGTTTTTCTTCCGGCTGATCAGCTGCTGAGCCGAGAGCCGCGAGAACCGATTCGGCACCGTGCAACACATCGGCCTGTTTGGCGATCACCGCTTCGACGGCTTGTCCGCTCCGGGGGGCGGGCGGCGTCCAGTCGCCCAACCTGGCTACGGCCTTCTCGATAATGCTCATGCTCGCTCTCCCGGTCGAACCACCTTACTCGCTGTTTTTCTGCCCATCATGCTCGACCCGTAAGCGATAGGACCGCCATCACGATGCCGAACGATCCGAACAAGCTGGCGATCGATACGGCGAGCGCAAGTACACCACGGCGCTGTTTTCTTACGTCGCTTTGCGTCCACTTCATCGAGACCGTGCCCAGAATCGGAAGATTGGCGACTTCCTGCAGCGTGCTGCGATCGTTGAATACCGGGCGCACCTGGGACATCAGGAAAGTGAGTGCGACGCCTGCGCCTGCGCCGAGTGCAAGCACCAGCCACATCAGCACTGGGCGCTTGGGCGCAACCGGTACGGGGGGCACGCGAGGTGGATCGATAATGCGGAAATCCATGACTCCGGCATTGGACTCCATCTCCCCCGAGATCTGGGCAGACTCTCGTCGGGCCAACAGCGTTTCGAAGTTCTTCTTGTTCACCTCGTAGTCGCGATTGAGCTGCACGAGATCCGCCTCGACCTGTGGAATCGCATTGGCGCCTTTTTTCAATTGTTCGTATTGATGCTCGAACGCCGCCGCACGCGTTCGCAAGGCAGCGACCGCCGCTTCGGCTTCCGCGAGCGAAATCGTGAGTTGTTGCAGGACGGGATTGGAGCTCTGGCGTGCGCCGCGAGAGGAAGCCGCCGGCTTCTTGCTCTCTATTTCCTTACGCAGCTTGGCGATCTCCTCCTTCTTCTGCGCCTCGAGCTGCTCGATCACCCGCTTGGTTCCTATGACATCAGGGTGACGATCGGTATAGCTCAGTAGAAGTGTGTCGAGCTTTTGCTTGAGACCGTCGATTCGCTTCTCCAACTCCGGGCTCGCGCGAAGCTGCGATTCATCCAAGGTGCCCGCCGCACCTGCTCGCTCGGCTAGCAGGTCGGGCTCCGCAATCCCTTCCCGCAGGCCTTGCAGCTGAGTCTTGAATGAATCGCGCGCGTTTTCGGCCTCGCGCAACTCCATGTTAGCTTGCGTTACGCGCGCACCGGCTTGCTGCAGCTTGGACACGAAATCCTGGCCCTGGCTGGGCATCATCCCCATGTGCTGGCGCTTGAACTCCTTCAGCGCGTTCTCGGCCACGACGAGCTTTTGTTCGTACATCTTTATCTGCTCGTCCAGGAAGCGCTTGGCCGAATCGGCATCCTTGCGCTTGTCGCCCAAACTTCCCTCCACGAAGATAGTCAGGAGCGACTGAACCACGCGCTTCGCTTCCTCGGGCTTGGCCGACGCGTATGTGATCGTGTAAAGGTTATCCCGGCCGGTGCCGCCCAGCTTGATGTCTTTGCCGAGGGCATCGATCAGGCGCTCGCGTTCCCCGCTGGTCTTGAGCTTGATGTCGAGGTCCGACATCCGGATCACTCGTTCCAGGTTCGGCCGGCTGATGAGCGTGCGGCTCATCATGGCGATCTGCTGATCGACGTTGGGTTGCACTGCAAGCCCGGCAAGAAGTGGCTTGAGCACACTTTGCGTATCAACGTAAACGCGGGCATTCGCTTCGTACTGATTGGGCAGGAGGAACACCACCGTCCAACCCACGATGCAGATCAGCCACGCGACCGCGATTCCGTACCAGCGGTACTGCCACATCCCCCGCAGGTACGACAGAACCTGCCTGACCATGTCTTGCATTCGAATTCTCCGTCAACAACCCGTCGAGTGAGGCGCTCTCAAAGGACTTCGGCGCCCGCGGTGTCCATCCGACCCATCAAGGCAAGTTGCATACCAATCGTCCGGAGAACCGATCGACGCGAACGTCGCCCATGCGGAAACGGGATGTCAAGCGATTCACTGTCGCATTATCGTCTGCACCGACCAAGGACTATCACCGTCAGAAGAAGCTTTCCGGGATGATGAGCACGTCTCCCGGCCGCATCTCGACGTTCGCGCTTACATCGCCGAGCTTCACCAAGTCCCGAAGCCGAACCGTGAACTGCTGCGGCTTGTCGATACCGCGCAGAATCGTCGCCTTGTTGCCATCCGCGAATTCGGTAATTCCGCCCACAGCGATCATCACGTCGAGCAGCGTCATTTTTTCGGTGTACGCGAGAGCCTGCGGCTGTGCGGCCTGTCCCACCACCCTCACCTGCCGCTCCAGCGGCCCTTTGAATGCAGTCACAATGACCGTGACGACCGGATCCTGGATGTACTTCGAGAGGGCCTTCTCGATCGTGCGTGCAAGCTGCGTCGGGGTCTGCCCCGTGGCCGGGATGTCTTCGACGAGAGGCGTCGTAATGCGACCGTCCGGACGCACCGGAACCGACATGGACAACTCGGGATTGCGCCAGACATTGATGTTCAGCGTATCGCCCGGGCCGATGATGTAGTCCACCTGGCTCCCGCCCTCGGGCGTGGCCGGCGCAGGAGGAAAGGGCGAACCGGTGCAGCCGATCGACGCTGCGGCGAGAAGCAGAATAGCTGCCCACGCTTTGATCCGGAATGTACAATCACTCATCATTTCTCTCCCCAACCGGAATGATCTAGCGGCCGCCCATTGGAATATGCCCAAGCGCTACCCCGTGGTCGCAAAACGACTTTGCCGACAAGCCTAGTTGCCGGGCAGCACTTGTACGCAATAGCAATAGAGGACAACAATGCCAGAGAATCATACCGGTAACGGGCTTGGCTAACAAATAACCGGAGGTTCCGGCAGCGCGGCTCTCCGCAAAGTGTCGTATCCATGCTGCGGAGTTCGGCGCGACGGCGAGCGGGCAGCGCCGGCCGCGCGGGATCCGAAAAGGCACAGGATGCCATGCGGGCAACGGACGATAACCGAAAACCTTGAATGTTACGGGCAAGATTACGGCAAGGATTGTGAATTAATTCGCTGGATGGGCCCGACGGGCCGTCGGACTATCCAAGTCAAGAATGCGGGAGGATCGCGTCGGCTTTGTTTCGGCCGCCGGTTGCGCTTCAGCCGGTGTCGCCAACGCCGATTCCGGTCAGGCAAGAAGACGAATATCCGGGACATCCTGTGTCAGTCAACGCGCGCACCAACGCTCCTGTCGAGCGGGGAGGCGGCGGGAATTCGGACGACGAGTTCCTTGCAGCCTTGGGCACGAAATCGGGCGAACGGACGCTGCCGGCGCAGCGCATGATCGGTTTTCACGACTTCTGCTACCCGGGAGCGCAGTTCCGGATCTGCTTCTTTGCCGGACCGTCGCTTCCTCAGGCAGCGTCCCTGGTGCAGGACGCGTACTCTCGGCTCGGTTACACGATAAAAGACGGGGAGTCCGAGCTCGCGGAAACCGTCGCATCGACTGCGAATCTGCAGGCTATCCAGCGCGATACGACGCTCGGAACATTGTCCGTGAACCTCGATGGATGCAATGGCCTCCATGCCGAGGCCCTCTACCCGGACGAAGTCGCCGCCCTGCGCAGCAGCGGGCCGATTTGTGAATTCACGCAGCTCGCGCTCGATACCGAGCTCGCAGGCCGGGAAGTTCTCTGTTCCCTCTTTTACGTCGCGTACGTGTTCTCGCATGCCGTCCATGGGGCGAAGCACCTACTGGTCGAGGTGAACCCACGCCACCGAACCTTCTATGAGCGCATGCTGGGTTTCCGTCTCCTCGGCGGCGAGCGGATCTGTCTTCGGGTAGGCGCGCCGGCGGTGCTGCTTCATCTCGATTTCGACTTCACACGCGAGCAAATAGAGCGAGCACGTCGCGGGCTCTCCGTCGCCGGAACGACGCTCTATCGCTATGCCGCACCGGTTGCCGACGAGGAAGCGCTCATTCGGCGGATGAGCGCCGGCATGCTCTAGCGACACCGCATCGTCCCAACCGAGCAGCTTTCTATCGTGCCAGCACCGGGCAGGCGTTTACGCGGCAAGAATTGGCTCCATGCTGCCGCACTCGCTGCATTGCTCGCCTTCGTGGGCGACATTCTGATGCTGCTGGTAGCGAACGGCGATGGGGGTACGCGAGGAAGCCCCGCCGGGGGCTACGTGCTGGCGCTCGGCGGAGTGCTGGGCGCCGTTGCGATTCCGCTGTATTACCCCGGCTACCGGGCAGCAGCGAGCTTGCTTGGCCTCTCGCCGGCTTGCCGCCGCCTTTGCACGCTCGGCGCCGCGCTGGTCGCCACATTCGGGGCGATCACGCACGTACTCACGGCAGTCGATATCCAGGCTGCACGCGCCGCAGGGCTCGATGCTCGCCCGCCGGCAGAGGCATTTGCCGACTTCTCGAGCCCGCTTTTCCTGATGGCGCTGGTCGCTGCTGCGGGTGCCGTTATCGCCGTGGTGTGCTTCGTGGCCGCCCGATTCCGCAGCCAGCCCAATGCCATCAAACTGGCTGTTCTTTTCAACCCCATCGTATCGACCGTCATCCTGAGCGCCGGCGCCACCGTTTCGGAATGGACAATGGCCTATATCGCACCGAGCGCTCCGAACCTCGCACACGTTGTGTTCTTCGCCTTGCTGGCCCGCGCGGCGGAGTTCCCTGCGAAGCGGGGGTAGCGGC
>WHTS01000085.1 GCA_009377585.1 Betaproteobacteria bacterium | reverse complement strand
GGATTCCATCTCCGCAATGGTTAAGGTGCGCGTCCTCCAAGAGGTGCGAAAGCACATGAGTCTTACTGACGAGGAATTTCGCCAGCTCGTCATCAACATTCTTCGTGAGCACATGGAGGACCATAGTTCATTCTCTGCGGGCTGGGTCGTTGAAGCGCCACTCGACAGCTCGCCGATCCAAGTGAGGGCGACGATGGTCGGTGACGATATGCGACACAAGGTGGTGGACGACTTCATCGCAGCAGCGCGGAGACTGCTCGTGAACGGAGCGGAAGCAAGCTCCTTCGCAGAGGAACCGCGAAAAGCATTGTAACGGAGTGGCAACGCTTAAGCATGAAGCTTGTTCACGCGCTCTATGCGCCTCCAGAGGCATTGTCCCGATCAATGTTGAACTGAAAGTCTGAGGTGGCGGCTCCTTTCTCCTGCATGTGATATGCAGAGGGTCGCCAAACCAAGAAAGGAGCCACCATGGCGAAGACTGTCACGAAGTCGATCGTTTGCCAATCGCAAGCCGATGCAGGGGCCCTCAACGTAGCCATTCCAGCGCGCGTGCTCTCGGCGCTGAGGAGTGCGAAGGAAGCGTTCTTCGCGCTGTGCGTGCAAACGGGCAAGGAGGTGCTCGCGACGCTCATGGAACAAGAGCGCGCGAGTTTGTGCGGGGCGAAAGGCGTCCCCAATCCCGAGCGCCGGGCGGTGCGCGGTGGCCTGAGAGAAGGTACGCCGCGAATGCGTCCAATAGCCAGCGCATCCGTGCCAAGCGCCATAGGTCGGCGTTGGATAACACGGCAAGGACGGCTTTGCGGAGTGCTCTCGATTCGGTGGTGTGCGGGTGCGCCCCCGACGCGCGTGAGGATCATTCCGATCGGGTCAATGTCCTCCGGGATCGCGGTGCACGCGTGGACGTGGACTTCGGCCAGGAATCTCGCGAGCTTCACTTCGCGCGCCGATCGGCGCTGTAGAGCGCTGAGCACTAATGTCTGCGTCTGTTGAGTCCGCTCTTGTCCAGACACGCGCTCGCCATCCAAGTGCTTGGTACAGGTGGCTAATCTAAACAAGCAGGAGGCGGGTATCAATGCCGTGCCTACCTTCCCGCAGAACGCGAACCCGCCGTCTTCCTTCATCGCGCCCGACAGCTTCCACCTTATGGGGCATTGCTTTAGCGTTGGCATGGGTCGCCTTGTCAGGTTTTCGACTGATTACGGGCGGCCAGGACGCTTCTCTTCTTCGTCGGGCGCACGATGAATAATTACCTTCATGCCGTATTGACGTGCTCGGCTGCGAGCAGCCTTTACAACGGCACTCTTGTTCTCGTCCACCATGAGGGGGAATGCTGAATCTCCTGAGTACAAGTGCCAAGCGCCATCCCGGAATATCACGTGGCAGTACCTGCCCGGCATATGCACACCCCGTACGCTGCAAGTTAGGCAGCGAGGGAGCAAGTCGGAGGCCAAATGCATCACGCTCGGGAATGCCAAGGAAGTGCGCATAATTTCGCGCTCCTTCCCACTTCATCGAGGCAAGGGAAGATGCTGGCCGCTCGACAGCGCGCGATCTAGGGTGACTCGGCGCGCATGCTCCTACCTCTCGCTGGTCGTTCAGGCCGGGTGCGTGAATAGCAGACTGCACCTTCACCGGCTGCAAGTTCCGCGCCCATACAGTTCTAGGCGGATACAGTTCCGACGGGGAGACGAAGGTCCGACCATGAAGGCGTACGCGGTCGGTTTGGCGGCTCGCCGCAGATGCCGCTTGGTCGGCAGCCGAGGCTGAAGTAAAAAGCGCAGTACCGTGAAATTGTGCCGCCTGATGCCCGGCACAAATTTGGCTAGAGCAGGTCGTCGAAAGGGCAAACCCAACCGAAAGGCGGGGGCGCAAAGTTACCGGTCTAAGGGGCTGCAAGCCCTATGACAGCGGGACTGCCGAGATCGTGCGCAGCCGACGCGCGCGCTTCGCAGTACCGTACCGCACCTTCGCTCCCTCGCTGCAAAACGCCGACGCGTTCGGGTTGACTTGCCGACGCCATACATGGCTTTTCAGGGTTCAAAAGGGATCCAAATGAGCGAGGGCAATAGGACGGCAAGGTGGCGACGTGTGGTGATCGCGGCAGCGCTTTGCGTGCTTTCCGGCAACGCGGGCGCAGCGCAAAGCGCCGGCGTGGTCAAGACGCTGATCGGATCGGCGAGCATCACTCGCGAATCATCGGTTCTGCCTATGGCACCGGGACAGCGCGTGTTCGCGGGAGATCGCATATCGGCAGCGGGCGCCAGCTATGTCGGCGTCACGCTACACGACGATACCCGGCTCGCGATCGGACCCGGCAGTGAGCTCGTCATTCGCGAGTTCGAGTTTAACTCCAGCTCGTACGCGGGCGCTTTCGCGATCTCGTTCTTGCGGGGTACAGCGCGCGTCATCACTGGCATCATCGCCAAGCACACGCCAGAGCGTGTCAAGTTCAATACGCCCACCATGACGATCGGAATACGCGGCACCGACTTCATCGTCGACCTGGAGGAACAGCAGTGAACCCGCGCATCGCCTTTGTTGCGACAACTATCGTTCTTTCGGGTTGCGCGGCACAGCCGACGGTGGAGCCCGCTCCGCGATTGACCGAGCGTGTCATTCTCCTGCCTTCAGACACCGAACGCCCTTCGGCGGTGGTCGTGCAAGCCGGTGACATTGAGGTGTTGCTCGACACGCCTTATACCAGCGCGGATCGCCGCGGCAGCGTGCTGCAATCGAACGCGCTTACGGCCGAAGAGATCAAGCGCCGCTACCAAGGATTGCTGTCCGCTCAGCCGCAAAAACCGCAGCCCTTCACCATGTATTTCGTGCTGGGCAGCGACGAGCTCACGGCAGCATCGAAAGCAGCCTTCGACGATGCACGCAAGCGAATCGCATCCTGGTCAGGCGCGGAGGTAGTGGTGATCGGTCATACCGACCGGCTGGGGGCGACCGATTACAACGACCGGCTGTCCCAGCAGCGGGCCAGTGTGATCGCTGCTCGGCTCGTGGCGGCGGGCGTTCCCGCCGATGCTATCGAGGTGGCCGCACGCGGCGAGCGCGAGCCGCTGATTCCCACACGGGACGAGCGGCCCGAGCCGCGCAACCGGCGGGTCGAGATCAAAGTGCGCTGAGCATCTGATCCGAATACGAAAGCTTCGACGACGTGGTCCGCGATATCCCGCGCTTCATCTACGAGGTCTACAAAATACCCGAGGGCTGCATTCGACCTTGGGCTATCGCAGTCCGATTCACTTTGAACAGCTACACACCGGCCATCCTGTCCAACCCGCTGCCTGAAAGAGTCCACCCGAAGGAGTTCACTTCAAGCGCCGGAGTAAAACTGCCCCCTTCTGGGCGAAGGATGATTCGAGCGGCGCTTGCAAGCGAATGATCTCTGCATGCGCTCGCGCAGTGGACCGCGACATGGAAACGCACCACGCGTCGGCGTTCTAATCGCGTCGGCTTTCTTTACACTCGCAATTGTCATTTCATCTAAGCGATTGATTCGTAGCGTGGCATATCGGTTGCGAATAGGTCCGCCGTATACCCGTTCGGCATGGAATGCCGAAGGGCTTGGCAACTGAAATGATGGAGCAGTGCATGGAAGCGGATAGCTTCGGATCACTCTCAACCGCGCTGGAAAGTTCCATGCGCCGAATCAGGAAACTCGTGAGCAACGCATGCGGCACCCATGCGCGCACGATCAAAATATCTGCGGCATTGGGTAGCGCGCTCTTGTTATTCTCCGTTTCCAGCGATGCTTTCGCACCGCTGCGGCAATGGATGATCGCCGCTTTCGAAGCCGAATACCCAACCCCCGGGCAGGCGGGATTGGACCGTGGCGATGCGCCTTCCGAGACAACGTCTCAGCAGGCGCATGACGCGGCGATTCAGGTCGCGCTCGCCCACGTGGGACCCATCCGATTGGGAAGTTCCGGGGAGTCGGGCGATATTTTCTGGACGATATCCGATAGCATGAGCACCTCGAACGAGTATCAAGCCGGGCGTGACCTAGCTTCTAGCGACGTCTACCGCAGCGGTTTCACCGCCGCGCAAAGGTATGGAGCAGGCGGACAGCGTTCTCGCATGCCATTACTCGCGTTCGGACTGCCATCGCATCTCTATCCGAGCCAGCATCTAGCCGGCATCGCGGGACCAGCGGGAATGATGCTATCCGGCGGCTCGCTTTCCGAAGGGGATTCGGACTCGCTTTCCCAAACGGATTCGGACTCTCAACCTCAGGACAATTCCCGCGGAGCCGAGATTCATCCGGCGCTCGAAGAAGGCGCCGATGGCGACAAGAATCCGCAGCGAAGTGACTCCGGTGCGGATGGCGGTCCGCTCGGTGCACCGAACGAAGAACTTCCCACCGACAACGCCGGTTCGCTAGGCGACCCGGTCATAACCGGTGACAATTCGAACGGGACCGTGCCTCCCATCAGTGTCCTCGACGACGGTCTAGCGAAAAAGATCGATGAGCCCGTTCTGCAAGAGCTGTCGCTGCCGCACAATGGAGGCATCGCAACACCAAGCACGGGCCAGGAGGACTATCCCGATTTCACCCAGCTTCGTATCTCCGATGAATCGGTTGAGGCGGCTACATCGGTACCGCTGCCCGGAACGCTGGCGTTGATCGTTCTGGCGTTACCGATGCTTGTGTCCTTTCACGGTCGCCTCGCCTCGAAACGGATGTAGTCCCCGCTTTGCGCGATCCGTCGTCCCGCCGGTGACCGAGTCGAATATCTCGGCATCGTCGGTCTTCTGGAGCTCGATCCCGCCGGGCGATCTGGTATCGATGTCCTCGGAAAGCCGAACGATTGCCCAAGCACGCTTGAGTGATTACGAAATGGCGTGCGATCGAAATTCATAGTTCCGATCGCCAGTTGAGGTAGGAGGTCGGACTCTACGTGGCAAGCCGTAGCACGCGCAATGATCAGGAAGCGCGGCGCGGCGCGGGTGCAGACTTCGACGGAAGCGGACGAGGCTCATGGCACATTGTCGGAGCTGAAAGATCGGCCGAGCGGGCCGGTAAGCTTCAGTCCAAGCCAATGTTCGGGCTCGCTTGCCGTGATTGGACATTCGGCCGTGGAAGCCATGGAGGCGGCCAGAGCGTAGGAGGTCTCGCTTTGCGCAGCCGCGCTGCTGGTGACGGCGGTTACGTTCTAGCGCCGCCCGCGGCCCGGGGTTAAAACTCCCCCGCCCATTATCGCGCGGCCGCGTCAGCGTGGCCGCCAGCAAGCGCAATTGCCCGGCGATCGTTTCCGGGTCCGCATAGTCAGCGATCCTCACCGCGGTTGATATGCGAACCGCGGCCGCGCAATCGCTGCTCCCAGACCTTTACGAGCCGGTGCTGGTAGGCGTCGCACCGCTCGCCTTGCAGCTTCGCGGGATCGAACGTCACGACGGGCCGGAGGGGCGCTACAGCGTCGTGCAGGAATGGCATTGCGAATTGCCGTGCGGGCACCCGTCGTATCTTCGCGTAGCTCACCGAGACTCACCCAGTCGCTCAATCCCTCGCCCGGCCCATAGGCCTGTTTACTGCTGTAACAGTGTAGGCGTATGCTGGCTGCGTAAGGGAGCAGAACAACGAGCCGGACGGGCAGACGCCATGAAGGTCTATCGTGTCGTGAGGCACGGAAGCGAGTGGCATTTGATCTCGCCGTCAACAGGCATTGCGATCGGTGCGGCGTCGGAAAAATCGGTCGTTCTTCAGTGGGCGTGCCTGCTCGCGCAAAAGAGCGGTGGCGAAGTTCATGTTTACGACGACCTGGCCCTCCAAGATGTATACGCCGACGCTAACGGGGTGATGCAGTCCGTAGCGCGCGAGTGACACGCGGTCGGTAGCGCTAAATAATCGCCCAGTGAGGCGGGTGCTGTCGCCCGAGGTTGCTGTGCTAGCTAGATGACTACCCCGCAGTCCCCGCAACGGTAAATCGTTTCCCGCCGCAAACTTGCCGCATAATGGCGCGACATCGGTCGCGGACGATACGGCAATGAACCCCATCCATCCCTGGTATTCGCTCGGCTACGTGATCCCGCATCTGTACACGGACATGGATGCGTACCAGTTCTATCGCATCGCCCCCGAAGGCATGATGCTGGTAACCACCGGCCTCGATCTCAAGGAGTACAGCCTGGCCGCGGTCGAAACCGAGCTGCCGACGCTGTGGCAGCGTTTCGAGCTGCTCGCGCGCAAGAAGGTGGACCGGATCGCCCTGAGCGGCGTTCCGGTCGCGTCCGCCCTGGGTCGTACGCGCATGTGCGAGATCCTGCACGAGGGTACCGAGCGGACCGGAATCGTCTGCGATACCGACCTGGAAGCGCATATCGCGGCCCTGCAGCACCTGGGCGCCGCACGCATCGCGTTGGCTACGCGCTGGCCCGATGCGGTCAACGAGGCGTTGACGCGTTACCTCGCGCAGGCGGAGATCGAAGTCCTCGTTTGCCGCTCGCGGGCACGCACGCTGGAACAGAACAAGCATGCCAGCGCCGCCGACGATCATCTGCTCGCGCTGGAGCTGGGGCGCGAAGCGCTGCGGGCAGCGCCGCAAGCGCAGGCGCTCTTGATGCCGGGCGGCCTTTGGCATGCGATCCATGCCGTGCCCGAGCTGGAGGCAGAGCTCGGCCGCCCGGTGTTGCTCAACATACTGTCCACCACCTGGGCAGCGCTGCACGCCTGCGGACCTCGAATGCAGCGCAAGCTCGACCCGCATTGGAGCAAGCTGCTCGCCAGCGTTTAGCGAGCCCCCCGCTCGATGCTTTCAGCATTCGTTTCACACGAGCCTGCAATGAGCACCGCGCCGATCTACCTCGACTACAACGCCACCACGCCGATCGCGCGCGAGGTGCTGGAGGCGATGCTGCCTTACCTCGCAACGCACTTCGGCAATCCGTCGAGCCAGCACGGCTATGGCGCGCCGGCGCATGCGGCGGTGGAAGCGGCGCGAAGCCAGGTTGCGCACCTGGTCGGTGGCGCGTCCGACGAGATCGTGTTCACCAGCGGCGGCACGGAAGCGACCAATCATGCACTGAAAGGCCTGGCGTTCGCGCAGACGGCCGGCGAACGGCGGCGCATCGTGGTGAGTGCGGTCGAACATCCAGCCACGCTGGAAACGGCCCGCGCCTTGCAGCGTTTCGGCTTCGAAGTCGTGGACATCGGCGCGGACCGCCACGGGGTCATCGACCTCGCGCAGCTGAAACGCGCGCTCTCGCCGCAAACCCTGGCCGTGAGCCTCATGCACGCGAACAACGAGACCGGAACCGTGCAGCCGGTTGCGGCCGCGGCCGAGGCCGCGCACCGGCACGGCGCGTTGCTGCACGTCGATGCCGCGCAGTCGGCCGGCAAGATCGCGGTCGACGTGAACGCGCTCGGCGCGGATCTTCTGACGCTCGCGGGGCACAAGCTCTACGCCCCCAAGGGCGTCGGCGCGCTCTACGTCCGCTCCGGCATCGTGCTGGAGCCCCTGATCCATGGCGCGGGGCAGGAATCGGGGCGGCGTGCCGGCACCGAGAACGTGCCCTACATCGTCGCGCTCGGCGCTGCCTGCCGTATCGCCCGCGAGCGGCTGGAAGCGAACGCGGCGCATATGGCGGCAATGCGCGATCGGCTGTGGACCCAGCTGCATACGCGGCTCGGTGAGCGCGCGGTGCTCAATGGCCATCCGCAGGACCGGCTGCCGAACACGCTCAACGTGAGCTTCGCCGGCTGCGTCGGCTCGGAGCTCCTTGCGGCACTCCCGCAGCTGGCGGCGTCGACCGGCTCGGCGTGCCATGACGGGCGCATCAGCATCTCGCCGGTGCTGGCTGCGATGGGCGTCGACCCGATGCTTGCGCGCGGGGCAGTGCGCTTCAGCGTCGGCCGGGACACGAGCGTGGAGGAGATCGACCAGGCGGCTGCGATGGTTGCCGAATACGTCCTTTCCCGGTAGGGCGGCGGGAGCCAGCCGCATTGCGTTCATGCGGTTGGCCTTGGTCAAATCGACGCGGCTGCGCTCGTCGCACGCGCTTCCGCGAACAACGTTAACGCACCCGAATTGAGCTACTGGACACGCGAGTGTTTGACGACGCGCCGCTTGCGACCCCACGATCCCGGCCGCACGACGTAGAGATCCCCGCGCGAATCGCCCCAGATGCCGTGACAGGAACGAAACGAGGGATCGCCCCATTGGGCGAGACGCTCGCCATCGAGCGTCAGCACGCTGACCAAGCCGCCGTTATGCTCGACGGTGTAGACGACATCGTGCGCATCCACGTACATGACGGCAGGGCCGATCAGCTTCGTGCGCCACACGTCGAGCAGCTGGCCGTTCTGATCGAACACCTGGATGCGGTCGTTCTCGCGGTCGGCAACGAGCAATCGGCCCCTGCGGTCGACCCACACGCCGTGCGGCAGGTTGAATTGTCCAGGCCCCGTTCCGGGCTCACCCCATGACTGGACATGCCGGCCGGTGGCGTCGAATTTGTGCACCCTGGCGTTGCCGTAGCCGTCGCTGACGAACATCTCGCCCGAGGGGGCGATATCGATGTCGGTCGGCAGGTTGAACGGACCGCCGCCGTGGGTGACGTCGCGATAGGCATCGGAGCGAAAGTCCTCGGGCGCGACGCCCGTGTCGGAGCGAAAGCCACGCGTGCCGATCGTGCGCAATAACTTTCCCTCGCGATCGAACTGCATCATCTGGCCGAGGTCGCGGTCGACCAGCCACAGGTTGTCGTCCTTGTCGGCGCGGATGGTGTGCGGAAAGGCGAACAGCCCCTCGCCCCACGAGCGCAAAAATTTGCCGTCGCGATCGAACACCACCACGGGATGCTCCTTCACGCGGCTGAAGCAGTAGACGTTGTCCTGCGAATCGACCGTGACCGAGGCGGCTATCACGTCCACGCCCGGCGGAAGACGCGCCCAATCTTCCTCCACCCGGTAGGTGTGCTCGCCACTGCCAACGACTGTAGCCGCCATTACGTGCCTCCTTCAGTTCAATCGCCGAAATTCATCAAACTGGTATTGTCGCCACGCAAGATGCGAACGCCCATGCAAGACGCAAGACCTGACCCCATTAGCTGACCCGGAATTCACCAAACGGGTGTTGCCGCCTCGCAATGCGCGAACGCCCATGCAAAACGCAAGACCTGACCCTATGCTTACTATGCTCAACAATCGTCCAGATTCGCCAGGCTGGTATTGCCCCCGCTCGCGGCGGTGTTGATGCTGAGTACTCGCTCCACCGCAAAGCGCTGGAGATAATTCGGTCCCCCGGCCTTCGGTCCCGTGCCCGACAGGCCTTCGCCGCCGAAAGGCTGCACGCCGACGACCGCCCCGATCGTGTTGCGGTTGACATAGGCATTGCCGACGCGCAGCCGCGCCTGGATCTCGCGCGCCTTGGCTCCGATGCGTGTCTGGATCCCGAGTGTAAGCCCGAAGCGGGTTGCATTGATCGCCTCGAGCACGCGATCGAGATGGTCGGCGTCGTAGCGCACGATGTGCAGGATTGGTCCGAAAACCTCCTCGGGCACCCGGTCGAGGCCGTCGATCTCGAAGATGCGCGGGGCGAAGAAGCTGCCGTGCGCGCAGTCCGCGGGCAGGCGCGCCGTGTACAAGGTGCGTGCGTCTGCGCGCATGCGGCCGCAGTGCGCTTCGAGCCGCTGGAGCGCCTCGTCGTCGATGACCGGGCCGACATCGGTTGCGAGCAGCCCCGGGTCGCCGATCGCGAGCTCGGCGGCGGCTTCGCACAGCAAGCCCATGATCCGTTCGGCCACCTCGTCCTGCAGGAACAGCACGCGCAACGCCGAACAGCGCTGGCCGGTGGAGCGAAACGCGCTCGCGATCACATCGTCGACCACCTGCTCGGGGAGCGCCGTCGAATCGACGATCATGGTGTTCTGTCCGCCGGTCTCGGCGATCAGCGGCACGATCGGCCCGGTTCGCTTGGCCAACGCGAGGTTGATCGCGTGCGCGGTCTCGACCGAGCCGGTGAAGGCGATGCCCGAGGTGCGCGGATCGGCGATAAGCTGCGCGCCAATGGTCCCACCGGCTCCGGGCAGCAGTTGCAGCACTTCGGCCGGAATACCCGCGCGGTGGAAAAGCTCGACGGCTAGAGCGGCGATGAGCGGTGCCTGTTCGGCGGGCTTGGCGATCACGCAATTGCCGGCGCCGAGCGCGGCGGCAATCTGGCCGGTGAAGATGGCGAGCGGAAAATTCCACGGGCTGATGCAGCTCCACACCCCGCGCCCGTGCCATTGCAGCTCGTTGTGCTCCCCGGTCGGTCCGCGCAGCGTGCGCACGCGAAGATCGCTGCGTGCGCGCGCGCCGTAGTAGCGGCAGAAGTCGGTTGCTTCGCGCACTTCGGCCAGGGCGTCGGGGATGGTCTTGCCGGCCTCGCGCACCGCGAGCGCCATGAAGGGCTCGTAGTGCTGCTCGATGAAATCGGCCATGCGCTCCAGGCATTGGGCTCGGACCTCGGCTCCGGCACGGTCCCATTCGTACGCTGCGGCAACCGCGTGTTCCAGGGCTGCATCGACGTCCGCGGCTTCGGCCTCGCAGACATGGCCAACGACTCGGCGCCGGTCCGATGGATCGGTGACCGGCCGCTCGTTGCGAGCGATCCGGCGCCCGGCAATGATCGGGTTGGTGCGCCAGTCGCGCTTCGCTTCCTCGTGCAACCGCTGCAGCAGGGGCTCCATGACGTGCGAATCGCTCAGATCAAATGCGCGCGAGTTCAGGCGCTCGGGGAGATAGAGATCGCGGGGCAGGGGAATGCGCGGATGGGCAATTCCTGAAGGCGCCTCGCTTCCCTTTCCGTCTGGGAGCACGGCGGCGCGTGAGTGAGCATGTTGTCTTCCCTCTCCCTCCGGGAGAGGGATCGAGGGTGAGGGAATGATCTTCGAGGAGTTCTCCCTCACCCCCAGCCCCTCTCCCGGAGGGAGAGGGGAGTGAGGCGTCCTCGGAGGGAGAGGGGAGTGAGGCGTCCTCGGAGGGAGAGGGGAGTGAGGCGTCCTCGGAGGGAGAGGGGAGTGAGGCGTATTCGGAGGGAGAGGGGAGTGAGGCGTATTCGTACGCGCTCGATCCTGGTCGAGCAACGCCGGCACGATCCTAAGCGGATCGGCGATGACGTCGGCGGCTGGCCGCTGCGCATCGGCAATACGGTTGACGAACGAAGTATTGGCGCCGTTCTCGAGCAGCCGCCGCACCAGGTATGCGAGCAGGTCTTCGTGCATGCCGACTGGTGCGTAGATCCGGCACGCATAGGCGGGTTCGCCCTGCGCATCGATGACCTGGCGGTGAAGCGTTGCGCCCTGCGCATCGACGATTGGCCGGTAGAGCGTCTCACCCATGCCGTGCAGGCGCTGAAATTCGAAGTCGCGCCGCGCTCCCGCGAGCTCGATCACGGCCGCGACCGTGTGCGCGTTGTGGGTTGCGAATTGCGGGTAGAGCGCAGCTCCCGCGGCGAGCATGCGGCGCGCGCAAACCAGGTAGCTCAAGTCGGTGGAGGCCTTGCGTGTATACACCGGATAGCCATCGAGCCCGCGCTCCTGCGCGCGCTTGATCTCGCTATCCCAGTACGCGCCCTTGACCAGCCGCACAGGGATGCGACGGCCGCGTTCGCGCGCTGCCTCGGCCAGCCACGCGATGACATGCGGCGCGCGCTTTTGATACGCCTGAACCGCGAGACCCATACCTTCCCAGCCGTCGAGCGCCGCATCGCGCCACGCGCTGGCAAATATTTCCAGCGAAATCTCCAGCCGATCGGCTTCCTCGGCATCCACGGTGAGCCCGATACCGGCCGCGCGGGCAAGCTTCGCCAGCTCGAGCAAGCGAGGGACGAGCTCGCGCAGCACCCGGTCGCACTGCGCATACTCGTAGCGCGGATGCAGCGCCGAGAGCTTCACCGAGATGCCGGGCGCGGTAATTGGATCACCGCCCAGGCCCGCATGGGCGATGCTGCCGATGGCGCCGGCATAGGCATCGAAGTAACGCTTCGCATCCGAGGCTCCGCGCGCCGACTCGCCCAGCATGTCGAAGGAATGTCGGTACCGCGCGTGCTCGTCCGCTGCGGCCTCTCGCAGCGCCTCCTCGATCGTGCGGCCGAGGATGAATTGGCTGCCGAGAATGCGCATGGCATGCAGCACCGCCCGCCGCACGACCGGCCGGCCGAGACGCGAAAGCATGCGCTCGATCTCGCTCGAACGCTCGCCGGGGTCGTCTTCGCGTTGGACCACGCTGCCGGTCAACATCAGCATCCAGGTGGCGGCGTTGACGAACAAGGGCTTGCCCGGGCTGATATGCCTTTCCCAGTCGGCGTTGCCGAGCTTGTCGCTGATGAGCTCGTCGATGGTGTCGGCGTCCGGCACTCGCAACAGCGCCTCGGCCAGGCACAAAAGCAGCACGCCTTCGTTGCTGGAGAGGTCGAACTCCTGCAGCATCTGGTCGAGCCCGCCGAATACGGGCCGGTCGGCGCGCATGCGGCTGACCAGGGCGATGGCGCGGTCGCGGATGCGGGCGCGTTGGGCGGGATCGATATCGGCTTCGGCCTCTGCCGCAAGCGCCTGCACGCACTGCGATTCGTCAGCCCGGTAGGCCGCGTGCAGCCCTGCCGGAAATTGCGAGCGCGCAGACGCGCTGGCCGGCGCTGCGCTCACCCCGACTGCAGGCTGCCCTGGCGCGTGGCGAGCAACGAACGCAGCTTGTCGAAATCGACCGGCTTCACCAGGTGGTGGTCGAAGCCCGCGTCGCGCGCCTTGGCCACGTCCGATTCGCGCCCGTAGCCGGTTACGGCAATCAGCATGGCGTGCGCGGCCTCTTCGAGGCTGCGCAGCCGCCGGGCGACCTCGTAGCCGAGCATGCCGGGCATGCCGATATCGAGCAGGACCACGTCGGGCCTGAGGCTGCACGCCAGGCGCAAGGCCGTCTCGCCGGAATAGGCGGTGTCGGTGTCGTGCCCGTCGCATTGCAGCAGCATCGACATGCTCTCGGCCGAGTCTTCGTTGTCGTCCACGACCAGGATCCTGAGGGCGCCGTTGGCGCACGCGGCTGGCACTGGCGCGGGCGCGGGCTCGGGCGCTGCGCCGGCAGCGGCGGCTGCCTGCAGCACGGGCAGACGAACCGTGAAGCGGCTGCCGCGGCCGCTGCCTTCGCTGAAGGCCTCGACCCGGCCGCCGTGCATCTCCGCCAGGCCGCGTACGACCACCAGGCCGATGCCCAAGCCCCCGTGTGCACCACGGCTCAAACGTTCGGCGTGCGTGGAGGGCTCGAACAGCCGCGGCAGGGCAGCCGCATCGATGCCGCGGCCGTTGTCCTCGACCTCGATCACGGCTTGCGCATTGTCGTCTGCGCCGGTGATTGCGAGCGTGAGCGAAATACGTCCTTCAGGCTCGGTGTACTTGGCGGCGTTGCTGAGCAGATTGCTCACCACCTGCGTGAGCCGCACGGGATCGCCCAGCACCGGCACCGGAGCGCCCGGGATTTTCACCGCCAGCGCATGCTGCTGCGCGGCGATCATCGGTCGTATCGCTTCCAGCGCGTGCTCCAGCATCTCGCGCAGATCGACCGGTAGCTTTTTCAGCGCGAGAACGCCGCGCGTGATGCGCGAGACATCGAGCAGATCCTCGATCAGGCGGCTCAGATGCTGGTTCTGGCGTGCGAGCACCGCGCGCGCCCATGCGAGCTGAGGATCCTCGATCTGCTTGCGCTGCATCAGCTCGATTGCCCCCTGGATGGCGGCGAGCGGGTTGCGCAGTTCGTGCGAGAGCATGGCGAGGAAGTCGTCCTTGCGCCGGTCCGCATCCTCCAGCGCGGCCTGTGCGCGGATACGCTGCGCAATCTCTGTTTGCAGGCTGCGGTTGGTGCGCTCGAGCTCCTGGTTGGCCGCGGCGAGCGAGGCATTGAGCGCTTCCAGCTCGCGCGTCTTCTCCGCCTGCAGGGCGATGTTGGCCTGCGCCAGCTCGGTGTTGGAGCGCGCGAGCTTCTGGTTTACCAGCTCGAGCTCGCGCCGATGCCGATACAGCTCGACCAGCACCTGCACCTTGCCGCGCAGGATCTCGGGGATCACCGGCACGTAGACGTAATCGACTGCGCCGAGCGTGTAGCCCTTCAAGCGGTCGAGATCGGTCACGTGTACCGCGGTGACGAAAATGATGGGCGTTTTCTCGAAGCGCGGATGCTGGTGGATCAGCGCCGCGGTCTCGAACCCGTCCATGCCCGGCATGTTGATGTCGAGCAGAATGGCGGCGAAGTCGAGCTCCATCAGGCGCTGCAGCGCCTCCTCGCCCGAGCGGGCATGCACGAGGTTGTGGCCGAGCCCGGCCAGGATGGCGTCGTAGCTCAAGAGCCGCGCCGGCTGGTCGTCGACCAGCAGCAGGTTGACCTTGTTCGGCGCGGCCATGTTCATGGGACGCTCCGGATGAAACGGTCGGAAAGTGGCTGGTTAGCCACTGAACGCACTGCGCTCCCCTCTCCCCTCGGGAGAGGGAAGACAAACATACCCATGGGGGCGAACATATAAGGGGCGGGGGGGTGAGGGCGAGCGAGCGAGGACATTGTCGTAAGCTCGCTACCGATGCAGCCAGTTACGCAGCAGCGACAGCAGCTGCTCGGAGTTCACCGGCTTGGCAATGTAATCGGAGGCCCCCGCTTCGAGGCATTTCTCGCGGTCGCCCTTCATCGCCTTGGCCGTGAGCGCAATGATCGGCAGCAGGCTGAACTGCCGGTTCTTGCGGATGCGCCGCATGGTTTCGTAGCCGTCCATCTCGGGCATCATGATATCCATAAGTGCGAGCGAGATGTCCGGCGTGCGCTGCATGATCTCGATCGCGTCGGCGCCCGAGGCGGCCGTGACGGTCTGCATGCGATGGCGCTCGAGCAGGCTCGTGAGCGCGAAGATGTTGCGCACATCGTCGTCGACCACGAGAACCTTCTTGCCGATGAGCGCTTCGTCGCTCTGTGTGAGCGTCTCGATCATGCGCCGCTTCGACTCCGGCAGATCCGGGATCACGCGATGCAGGAAGAGCGCCGTTTCGTCCAGCAGCCGCTCCGGCGACTGCACGCCCTTCAAGACGATGCTCTTCGCCATCTTGCGCAGCGTGCGCTCTTCGTCCGTGCTGAGGCTGCGGCCGGTGAAGACGACGATCGGCACGTCGCACAACAGCGGATCTTTCTGAATCTGACCCAGCAGCTCGAAGCCGGAGATATCGGGCAAGCGCAGATCCAACACCGCGCAGTCGAAATGGCTCGAGCGCAGCGTGGCGAGCGCGTCGGCCCCGGTCGCGACTGCGACGATCTCGACATCGTCATGACGGATGAGCTCGCTGATGCTCCGCCGCTCGGCCGGGTCGTCCTCGATTACGAGCAGGCGCCGGGTGCGCGTGGCGACGAATTTCTTCATCCGGTCGAACGCGACCTCGAGCCCCTCGGTTGTGAGCGGCTTGTTGAGATAGGCAAAAGCGCCGCGCTCCAGGCCGTGCTGGCGCTCCTCCTCGACGGTCACGATCTGCACCGGGATGTGGCGCGTCGCGGGATCCTGCTTCAGCTGGCTCAGTACGGTCCAGCCGAGCATGTCGGGCAGCACGATGTCGAGCGAAAGCGCGGTCGGCTTGTACTTGCGCGCGAGCGACAGCGCTTCGGCGCCGCGCATGGCGACCAGGCCCTTGAAGCCCTGGTCACGCGCGAGCGACAGCAGCACCTGCGCGTAATGCGGGTCGTCCTCGACGATCAGCAGCGTGAGATCGCCCGGCTCGATCTGGTCGCGATCGTCGGGCACGATCTCGGCCGCGGGCAGATGCGGCAGCACGATCGGCTGCGAGAAAGCCAGGCGCTCGTCCTCGCTGCGCGCGCTGAAACCGGCGCTGGCCGAACCGGCGTAGCGCAGCGGCAGGAAGAGCGTGAAAGCGCTGCCCATGCCCGGCGTGCTTTGCAGCTTGATCTCCCCGCCCAGCAGGCTTGCGAGCTCACGGCTGATGGCTAGTCCCAGCCCGGTGCCGCCGTACTTGCGCGAAGTTCCCGCGTCGGCCTGCTGGAAGGCTTCGAAGATGATCCTCTGCTTCTCCGGCGGAATCCCGATGCCGGTGTCGGCCACGGTGACGCGCACCGCCTCATCGACGGCGCTCAGGATCGGGTGCGTGGGCGTCCAGCCGCCCTTGGCCGGTGCGATCTCCAGGCGGACGCCGCCCTGCTCGGTGAACTTGAAGGCATTCGTCAGCAGATTCTTCAGCACCTGCAGCAGGCGCTTCGGGTCGGTGGTGATGGCGGCGCCGAGTGTGGCGTCGAAGTCGATATTGAATGCGAGCCGGCGTGCATCGGCGATATGACCGAAGTTGCGCTGCACGAGATCGCGCAGGTGCGGGAACGTGATCTCCTCGCACTCGACCGTGACCGTGCCGGACTCGATCTTGGACAGATCGAGGATGTCGCTGATCAGGTTGAGCAGGTCGGTGCCCGCGCCGTGGATCGTTTGCGCGAACTCCACCTGGCGCGGCGACAGGTTCTTCTCCCCGTTCTCGGCCAGCTGCTGGCCGAGGATCAGGATGCTGTTGAGCGGCGTGCGCAGCTCGTGCGACATGTTGGCGAGGAACTCCGACTTGTAGCGCGAGGTGAGGGCGAGCTCGGCGGCCTTTTCCTCCACCGCGCGGCGCGCCTGCTCGATCTCCTGGTTCTTGCGCTCGACCTCGGCATTCTGCGCGGCCAGCAGCCGCGCCTTCTGCGCCAGCTCGTCGTTGGTCTGCTGCAGCTCGCGCTGCTGCGCCTGCAGTTCTGCGGCCAGCTGCTGCGACTGCTGCAGCAGACCTTCGGTGCGCATCGTCGACTCAATCGTGTTGAGCACGATGCCGATCGAGCCGGTGAGCTGCTCCAGGAAGGCGAGATGGGAGGCGGTGAACGCGTTCAGCGAGGCCAGCTCGATCACGGCCTTCACCTCGCCCTCGAACAGCACCGGCAGGACGAGCACGTTGCGTGGCTGCGCCACGAGCAAGCCGCTCGTGATCCGCACCGACTCCGCTGGAACGTCGCTCAGCATGAGCCGCTGCTTGTCGATCAGGCATTGACCGACCAGCCCCTCGCCGAGCCGATAGCGGCGCGGCTCGGGCGCATCGTACATGTCGGCATAGCCGGCGAGCTGGCGCGCGACCGGCGCGCCGCTCTCGGTGTACATGATGTACATCACGCCCTGATGCGCATCGACCAGCGGCACCAGCTCCGAGAGCAGCGTCTGCGCGACGGTGAACAGATCGCGCTGCCCCTGCATCATGCGGCTGAACTTGGCCAGGTTGGTCTTGAGCCAGTCCTGCTCGGTGTTGCGGTCGGTGGTCTCGCGCAGGTTACCGATCATGGCATTGATGTAGTCCTTGAGCTCCGCCACTTCGCCGCTGGCATCCACCTGAATGAAGCGGGTGAGGTCGCCCTTGGTCACCGCGGTGGCGACTTCCGCGATCGCGCGCACCTGGGTGGTGAGGTTCGCCGCGAGCAGATTCACGTTTGCCGTGAGGTCTTTCCAGGTTCCGGCGGCGCCGGGGACGTTCGCCTGACCGCCGAGCCGGCCGTCCACGCCGACTTCGCGCGCCACCGTAGTCACCTGCTCGGCGAAGGTCGCGAGCGTATCGGTCATGCTGTTGATGGTGTCGGCGAGCGCCGCGACCTCGCCCTTGGCCTCCACCGTGAGCTTGCGGCGCAGCTCGCCGTTCGCCACGGCCGTCACCACCTTGACGATGCCGCGCACCTGGTTGGTGAGGTTCGCCGCCATGACGTTGACGTTGTCGGTGAGATCCTTCCAGGTTCCGGCCACCCCCGGCACCTGCGCCTGGCCGCCGAGCTTGCCTTCGGTGCCGACATCACGCGCCACCCGCGTCACTTCGGAGGCGAAGGCGTTCAACTGGTCCACCATCGTGTTGATGGTTTCCTTCAACTGCAGGATCTCGCCCTTCACGTCCACCGTGATCTTGCGCGACAGATCGCCGCGCGCGACCGCGGTGGTCACCTCGGCGATGTTGCGCACCTGGGCGGTGAGGTTGCCGGCCATCCAGTTGACGTTGTCGGTCAGATATTTCCAGGTGCCCGCCACGCCCGGCACCTGGGCCTGGCCGCCGAGCTTGCCCTCGGTGCCCACTTCGCGCGCCACCCGAGAAACCTCGCCGGCGAAGCTGTTGAGCTGGTCCACCATCGTGTTGACGGTTTCCTTCAGCAGCAGGATCTCGCCGCGCACGTCCACGGTGATCTTGCGCGACAGGTCGCCGCCGGCGATGGCGGTCGCGACTTCCGCGATGTTGCGAACCTGCGAGGTGAGGTTGCCCGCCATCGAATTGACGTTGTCGGTCAAGTCCTTCCAGGTGCCGGCCACGCCCGGGACCTGGGCCTGGCCGCCGAGCTTGCCTTCGGTGCCGACCTCGCGCGCCACGCGCGTGACCTCGGAGGCGAAGGCGTTCAACTGATCGACCATCGTGTTGAGCGTGTCCTTCAGCTCCAGGATCTCGCCGCGCACGTCCACCGTGATCTTGCGCGACAGATCGCCGCGCGCAACCGCGGTGGCGACCTCGGCGATGTTGCGCACCTGGTCGGTGAGGTTGCCCGCCATCCAGTTGACGTTGTCGGTGAGATCCTTCCAGGTGCCGGCCGCACCGGGCACCTGCGCCTGGCCGCCGAGCTTGCCCTCGGTGCCGACTTCGCGCGCTACGCGCGTGACCTCGGCGGCGAACGAGTTCAGCTGGTCGACCATGGTGTTGAGGGTATTCTTCAGCTCCAGGATCTCGCCCTGCACGTCCACCGTGATCTTGCGCGACAGGTCGCCGCCGGCGATGGCGGTGGCGACCTCGGCGATGTTGCGCACCTGGTCGGTGAGGTTGCCCGCCATCGAGTTGACGTTGTCGGTGAGGTCCTTCCAGGTGCCGGCCACACCCGGCACCTGCGCCTGGCCGCCGAGCTTGCCTTCGGTGCCGACCTCGCGCGCCACCCGTGTCACTTCCGCGGCGAAGGAGTTGAGCTGGTCCACCATCGTGTTGATGGTGTTCTTGAGCTCGAGGATCTCGCCCTTCACATCCACGGTGATCTTGCGCGACAGATCGCCGCGTGCGACCGCCGTGGTGACCTGCGCGATGTTGCGCACCTGGGCGGTCAGGTTGGTCGCCATGGCGTTGACCGAATCGGTCAGATCCTTCCAGGTACCGGCGACACCGGGGACCTGCGCCTGACCGCCGAGACTGCCTTCGGTGCCGACCTCGCGTGCCACGCGCGTGACTTCCGAGGCGAAGGCGTTCAGCTGGTCCACCATGGTGTTGATGGTTTCCTTCAGCTGCAGGATCTCGCCCTTTACGTCCACCGTGATCTTGCGCGACAGGTCGCCGCGGGCCACCGCGGTCGTCACTTCCGCAATGTTGCGCACCTGCGCGGTCAGGTTGGTGGCCATGGCGTTGACCGAGTCGGTTAAATCCTTCCAGGTGCCGGCGACGCCGGGCACCTGCGCCTGGCCGCCGAGACTGCCTTCGGTGCCGACCTCGCGCGCCACCCGTGTGACTTCGGATGCGAACGAGCGCAACTGCTCCACCATGCCATTGAGCGTTTCCTTCAGCTGCAGGATCTCGCCCTTGACGTCCACGGTGATCTTGCGCGACAGGTCGCCGCTTGCGATTGCGGTGGCGACCTCGGCGATATTGCGTACCTGGTCGGTGAGGTTGCCCGCCATCGAGTTGACGTTGTCGGTGAGATCCTTCCAGGTGCCCGCGACGCCTGGGACCTGCGCCTGGCCGCCGAGCTTGCCCTCGGTGCCGACCTCGCGCGCCACCCGCGTCACTTCGGCGGCGAAGGAATTGAGCTGGTCGACCATCGTATTGATGGTGTTCTTCAGCTCCAGGATCTCGCCCTTCACGTCCACCGTGATCTTGCGCGACAGGTCGCCGCGTGCGACCGCGGTGGTCACCTCCGCGATGTTGCGCACCTGGGCGGTCAGGTTGGTCGCCATGGCGTTGACCGAGTCGGTCAGGTCCTTCCAGGTGCCGGCCACGCCCGGGACGATCGCCTGGCCGCCGAGCTTGCCTTCGGTGCCGACCTCGCGCGCCACGCGTGTGACTTCGGAGCCGAACGAACGCAGCTGATCGACCATCGTGTTGATCGCCTCCTTCAGCTGCAGGATCTCGCCGCGCACGTCCACCGTGATTTTGCGCGACAGGTCACCGCTCGCCACTGCGATCGTCACCTCGGCGATGTTGCGCACCTGTGCGGTGAGGTTGCCCGCCATCGAATTGACGTTGTCGGTGAGGTCCTTCCAGGCGCCGCTCACCCCCTTGACCTGCGCCTGGCCGCCCAACTTGCCGTCGGTGCCCACTTCGCGCGCCACCCGGGTCACTTCGGAGGTGAACACGCTCATCTGCTCGATCATGGTGTTGACCAGCGTGGCGGAACGCAGGAATTCGCCCTGCAGCGGCCGGCCATCGACCTCCAGGCGCACCGTCTGCGACAGATCGCCTTTTGCAACGGCGTCGATCGACCGGGTCACTTCGGTCGTCGGCCACAGCAGGTCTTCGATCAGCGTGTTGACCGACTCCTCCATCGCGCCCCACGCACCGCTGCGGCTGTAGGCACGCATGCGCTGTCGGGTCTGGCCCTGCTTGCCGACTGCGTCCTCGACCCGGATCAGCTCTGCGGACAGGCGCGCATTGCACGCCACGATATCGTTGAAGAGATCCGCCGCCTTGCCGAAAAGCCCCGTCCAGTCCGCCGGCAGGCGGGCCGAAAAGTCGCCCTCGCGCACCGCTTGCAGGGCGCGGACCAGCTCGTGCAGTTCCGGACTGGATTCGGGCGCTGCCGACTTTCCGGCTTTGACGGTGGCTTCGGTTGCACTGACGTTCATCGAGTAGGACCTCCGGGACGACGCGCGATCGACAGGCGCCGGCCATGACCATGGAAGAATTGGACGAGGCACGCGTCCAGCTGCGGTGTGCAGCAAGAGCATCCCGCAAGACCATCGGTAAAAGAGGGACGCGGCTTGGAGGGGCCGCTGCGGCTGCGGATCGACATCGTGGCGTTTCTCCCCCGGCACCGTGCGCCCGGCTCGGCTGGCGGGCGGGCGACGCGCTTTGGCCCATATATACCAAAAGCCAAGGCGTTCGCCAGCATTTCCCTGCCGCGCCGAGTCGGGCGCGTACCTCCCAATGACATGCGAATAATCCCGAATAGCGTCCGTAGCAACTAATATGCCCGTAAAGCCGCTGCGTGCGCAGAACGCGACGGCCGCTGGTCGATGGCACTCGCCGAGGCCGTGACGAGGCGAACTCTGGGGGCGATCTCTCCTTCGTTCGTTGCCGTACGCCATATTGCTATACTGCGCAGGCCCCACGCCGTACGCCGTGAACCTGGCCGGGTTCGTCCCGATCGTCGCCATGGCGCGTGCCGACGGCAGCATCGGCTACAAGCTCGCCCTCATCACGTATCGCGACAGCCCGATCAAGAGCGTGCAGGACCGGCAAGCGCGTCGCGCACGTCGCGCCCTCCTCGAACTCGGGCGATCTGGCGCCCCGGGCGTTGTTCAAGGCGATGGGCGTCGAGCCCGGTAAGGATTACGAGGTCCTGTACTCCGGCAAGCACGACAATTCGATCATGGGCGTGGTCAACAAGGACTACGATGCGGCCTCGATCGCCACCACGGTCCCGCATCAGCTGATTCCGATCGCGCGGGCACGATGCTGAGCGGCGTGTCGCAACTGCTCGGTCGCTACGACGGCTTCATCCTCGACCAGTGGGCGTACTGCACGACGGGGTCACGCCCTATCCGGGTGCGCGCGATTGCGTGCGGCGCTTGCACGAGACGGGCAAGCGCATCATCGTGCTGTCGAATACCGGTCAATCCGCGGCCAGAAATCTGAGCCTGATGCAGGGCATGGGATTCGAGCCGGAATGGTTCGACCGCTTCGTCGGTGCGGGTGAAGACGCGCGCGCGGCGCTTGCCGAACGGCGCGAGCCGTTCCATCGCGCGCTCGGCCGGCGCTGCTACGCCTTCACGCGCGCAGCCAACACGAGCCTGCTCGACGGCATCGGGCTGGAGGTGGTTGGTTGCGTTGAAGAGGCCGAGTTTCTGGTCGTGATCGGCATCGACTCGCCCCCGCTCGGGGTTGCGGACTACGAGGCACATTTGCACGCGGGCATCGCGCGCCGACTGCCGATGGTGTGCGCCAATCCCGACATCGTGCGCGTTTCACCCTAAGGGACCGTCGCCGCACCGGGGGCGCTTGCACGCCGCTACGAAGCGTTGGGCGGGAGCGTTTTCTATCACGGCAAGCCATATCCGGCGATTTATGCGAGCTGCCTGCGCGCGCTCGACGGTTGCCCGCCCGAGCGGGTGATCGCGATCGGCGATTCGATCGAGCACGACGTGCTGGGCGCATCCAGGGCGAGGCTCGCGTGCGCGTTCATCGCCGGCGGCATCCATGCCGAAGCGCTGGTGGATCGGTGGGGCGAGCTGCCCGACGTCGAGCGATGGCGGGCGTTCAGCGCGCAGGCTGTAGCGAAGCCGGACTACGTGCTGCCTGCGCTGGTGTGGTGAGCGAGGCCGCAGCTCGATGGCGCTATGCAGCCCGGCTGAATTCCTCGGCGACCTGCTTCTCGTACGCCAGCACTTTCTGCACGCTGGCGCGCTCCTGCATGCGTCGGAAGTGCGCCATGCAGTTGGCGAAACCCGACACGTCGAGCTTGAAGAGCAGCGCGCGGCGGAAGGCCCAGAAGACGTAGGCATCGACGGCGGTGAAGTGCGCGCAGAACCATTCGCGGCCGGCGAGCAGCGAATCGGCGAGCGCGAAATCCTCGAACAGTCGCTCGTTCGTGAGCCGCTTGACGCTTTCTTCCGAGCCGGGCACGTCGCAGTAGCGCTGCGGCCAGGCGTTGGGCGTGAGATGCGGATGGATTCCGGACCCACACCATGCCATCAGGGAAATCGCCTTGATCTCCTGCTGAGGATCGGCCGGCAGCAGCCTGGCGTTCGGAAATTGGCGCGCGATCCAGATCTGGATGGCGAGATTCTCGGTCAACGGCTCGCCATCGATGACGAGCACCGGCACCTTGCCCTTGGGATTGAGCCGGCGATACGCCTCGGTGCGCGTGCCGCCCTTGCGGGTATTGACGTTACGAACGTCGAACTGTGCGCCGGCGTCGGTCAAGGTGACGTAGGGAACGAGCGCGCACGTCGCGGGCGCATAGTACAGCGTCAGGTTCATCTGCTTCGCTCCTCCGGGTGCCGTCATTCCCGTGTAAGCGGGAATCCAGGCGAACAAACGCGCATCAAGCGCCCTCGGCGGCGCCGGGATTCCACTGTCCCTTGCGCAAGCGCGTGATGGTGATGCTCGAGAAGACCCCGTTTTGCGTGAACGGGTCGCCGTCGGAAAACGCCTTGGCTTTTTCGCGGCTGTCGACGTTCACCACGAACAGGCTGCCGATCGCCTTGGTGCCATCGTCGGACTGGGTCGCTCCGGCCAGGACGAGAATCCCTTTCTGGCTTTGCAGATAGTCGCGATGCGGCTGCAGGTGCTTGTCCCGAATCTCCGCGGTGTTGGCCTTGTCGACGCACAGGACGATCCAAAGCATGGCGCTCTCCTCGTGGTTGCGTGGTTGCGTGGATTCAGGGCTTGATGCCGAGCAGCTTGCCGGCCGTCTCTCCCAGCATCGCGCGGCGCTGCTCGTCGCTGAATCCCGGCGTATCGAGAATGTGGTCGACCGACCAGGAGAACCACGGGATCGGATGATCCGTGCCGATCACCAGGCGGTCGTAACCGACCTCGGCCGCCAGGTGGCGCAGCGCCTCGGGCGTGAACACCAGCGTGTCGTAGTACATGTCGCGTAGATACTCCGTGGGCTTCTTCTTCAGCTTGACGCCCGTATCCATGTCGGGCGCGACGCGCAACGCGTTGTCCGAACGCGGCGCGTACGAGGGCAGGAAGCCGCCGCCATGCGCGGAGCAGATCTTGAGACCGGGGAATTTGTCCAGCGTGCCTTCGAAGATGAGATGCGACAGCGCGATCGTGGTGTCGAGCGGATTGCCGATCGTGTTGGCGAGCCAGCCGTTGCCCTTGAGGCGCTTGGCGAGATCCGGCGTGCTCTGCGGATGGATGAAGATCAACACACCCAGCTCCTCGGCCTTGGCCCAGAACGGATGGAACTTCGGATCGGAGAACTCCTCGCCCGCCACGCTCGCGCCCACGGCGGCGCCGCGCAGGCCGAGCTTCTTCACGCCGTGCTCGAGCTGCTCGATTGCGAGCTCCGGGAATTGCAGCGCCACCGAGGCGAAGGCGACGAAGCGCTCGGGATAGGTCGCGCAGAACTCGGCCAGTTTCTCGTTCTGGATCTTCACGATCTGGGCGGCGACGTCGCGCTCGGCGCGGTACCAGAAGGGATTGATGCTGAGCGCTTCGACATCGATGCCTTGCTCGTCCATCTCGCGGATGCGGCGCGGACCGACTTCACTGATCCCGGCGCCGCGCTGTTCGTGCTCGTCCACTTTCCTGCCGAGGAGCGCCATGGCCTCGGCGATGACGCAATGCGCATGCACGTCGATGGTCTTGACGCGCTTGCCGCCCACGACGACCTGGCGGCGTTGCCCGCCGGCTTGGGCGCCGGATGCGGGCTGGGTGGCATTGGTGACGCTGCACGAGGTGAAGATCAGGTCGGAGTGGGCATTCGGTGACTGGCTGCGTGGTCCTCGGGTTAAGGGCATGCTCGTCTCCTTCGGTGTCGTTGAATCGTCCGCTCGGGAAGATCATGGGCCTCTGAGCAACCTTCCCGACGTCACTTCCGCGCAGGCGGGACTCCAGGGAAAATCAAATCGTCATGGTTTCCCGTCTCCGCGGGAAAGACGCTATTCAGATTTTCCTTGATCGTCAGATGGTCGCCGCCACATTATGGCACCGATTGCGGCGCAGTTCGCGCTCGCCGTCCGGCCCGTCAAGGCGCTTCCGGGCTCGGCTCGGCTTGGGCCAGCCGCCGGCGCCGATCGAGCCCGGGAAACAAGCGCATCCACAGCGCCACCACCACCAGCGTGCTGCAGCCGCCGAACACCACTGCCGGCACGGTGCCCATCAAGGTGGCCATGAGACCCGCCCAGAACTGGCCGAGCTGGTTCGAGGTGCCGGTGAAGAGCGAGTTGACGGCACTGACGCGCCCGCGCATGGCATCGGGTGTGTCGAGCTGGACGAGTGTGGAGCGGATGACGACGCTCACCATGTCGGCCGCGCCCAGCACCATCAGCGCGGCGAGCGACAGTGCCAGCAGCTGCGAAGTGCCGAAGACGACCGTGGCCGCGCCGAAGATCGCCACGCACACGAACATGATGCGTCCCACGTGGTCGTTCAAGGGAAAGCGGGCGAGATACGCCGAGGCGAGTACCGCACCCGCTGCCGGCGCGGCACGCAACAGGCCGAGGCCTTCGGGCCCCGTTGCCAGGATGTCGCGCGCATAGATCGGCAGCAACGCCGTCACGCCGCCCACCAGGGTCGCGAACAGGTCGAGCGATATCGCGCCCAAAATGACCGGATGCGAGCGGATGAAGGCGAATCCCGCCAGCATCGAGGCGAGCGTCGGCGGTTCGTGCGGGCCGGCCGGTGGACGCCTGCGGATGCCGACGATCACCGCGCCCGCCACCAGGAAGCTCGCGGCGCTGGTGGCATAGACGATCGAAGGTCCCGCGAGATAGAAGGCGCCGCCCAGGGCAGGTCCCACGATGACTGCGATCTTCTTCGTCGTGTTGCTCCAGGCGACCGCGCGCGAGAGCCAGCGCGTCTCGACCAGCCCCGGCAGCATCGCGCGCAGCGCGGGCGACTGGAAGGTCGTTGCGGTGCCGATTGCGAATACGACGGCATAAGCCACGCTGCTGGTCAGCCAGCCAGCCCGGCTGCCGAGCGCCAGCACGATCGCGGCCGAACATTGCACCACCTGGCAGACGAGCGCGACGCGCCGCCGATCGTAGCGGTCGGCGACGTGCCCCGCCGGCAGCGAGCACAGAATCTGTGCGCCGAAGTGCGCCAGGCCGATCAGGCCGAGGTCGAGCGCGCTGCCAGTCAGGTCGTAGATCTGCCAGCCGATCGCGACCACCATCATCTGGTAGGCGAGGACGGTTGCGATCTCCGCGATCCAGAATCGCGTGAACGCGCCGTTGCCGGCTGCCGAAACTTGCATCGCGCCCTATGTAGCAGAACTCGGCCTTGCATGGCAACGCGTCGAAGGACTCCCCTCTTCCCCTGCGAGAGGGGCCGGGGGGTGAGGGAGGGAATTCGCGGACCATGGGGTGCGCCGCCGGAACGACATCGGTCTGCATGCCGATGCGCGCGCTGCACGTGAGGGAAATTGTGCGCGCGACCATGGTATTCCCTCACCCTCGATCCCTCTCCCGAAGGGAGAGGGAAGGCAAGCATACCTATTGGGGCGGCGGCCATGACAGCCGCTTTCGGAGAGTTCGCCAGCGACGGTGGTAGCATCCACGACTTTCCGATCGGAGACCTCATGCGACCCGTTCGTTCGATACTGCCGTGGTTTTTGTTGCCCGCGGTATTCGCGCTTGCCGGCTCGGTGCGCGCAGCCGAATCCTTTCCAAACCGTCCCGTCAGCATGGTGGTGCCCTACTCGGCCGGTGGTTCGGCCGATGTCGTCGGGCGCCTGGTGGCGGCGGAGATGAGCAAGACCCTGGGCGAGAACGTCGTCATCGAATTGCGGCCGGGCGCCGGCGGCAACATCGGCGCCGAGCTGGTCGCGCGCAGCGCGCGCCCGGACGGTTATACGATCCTGCTCGGATCCTTGTCGCTGTCGTCCAACCCGAGCCTGATGAAGCTCAAGTTCGATCCGCGCAAGGATCTGGTCGCGGTGGCGGGGCTCGCCACGCTGCCGAATCTCATGGTCACTGCCGTGTCCTCGCCGTACAAGACCTTCAAGGAGGCCATCGCGGCGGCGCGCCAGAATCCGGGCAAGCTTACTTACGGCTCTTCGGGTCTCGGCACCAGCAGCCACCTGACCGGCGAGCTTCTGAACGCGGCGGCCGGCATCGAGCTGCTGCATGTTCCGTACAAAGGCAGCGGCGCGGTCTATCCCGATCTCATGGCGCGGCGGGTCGATTTCCTGTTCGACCTGGCCGGCTCGT
Source organism: Betaproteobacteria bacterium (assembly GCA_009377585.1). NCBI lineage: Bacteria > Pseudomonadati > Pseudomonadota > Betaproteobacteria > Betaproteobacteria bacterium. The sequence continues at coordinate 532 of WHTS01000085.1, read as the reverse complement.
CCGCCGGATACGTGCAAAGCAGCAAGGTGCGCGCACTCGCGACCACCGCACCGCGGCGCTCAGCTGCACTGCCGGACGTGCCGACCATTGCCGAGACTTTTCCCGGCTACGAGTTCGGTGCCTATCTGGCGCTGTTCGCGCCGGCCGCGACGCCGAAGGAGGCGATCGCCCGGCTGGAACAAGCGGCGGCCAAGGCGTTGCAGGCACCACAGGTGAAGGAGCGTCTGGCGCAGATGGCTGCCGAACCGGTTCCCGTTTCGTCGAGCGGGTTCCAGAAGTACTTCGACAATGACGTGGAGCGGTTCGCGCGGCTGGTTCGCGAGGGGAAGCTCAAGCCGTTGCAGTAAGCGGTTGACCACCCTGTCCGCGACGTTGTCGCGTCCCTCCCCTCCTCGGCCAGGAGGGAAGTGCACCCCGTTCGCGACGTTGTCGGATCAGCCCCTCCTTGAAAAGGAGAGGAGTTTTATTTCCCCTCCTCTCTCAAGAAACCCAACCAGGTTTCTTAACCGCGCCTGCCCGCCTGCGGGCTAAT
>WHTS01000084.1:14259-27911 GCA_009377585.1 Betaproteobacteria bacterium | reverse complement strand
CGGGCTCGCGCGCCGGCCGGTGCGGTTGCCGTTGCCGCTCTTCGCCAGTTCGGTCACGAGCTTGATGCGCTGCGCTTCTCCGCCTGAAAGGGTGGGGCTCTGCTGGCCGAGCGTCAGGTAGCCCAGCCCAACGTCCTGCAGCAGGCGCAGGCACGCATGGATGCTGCGGTGCGCGGCGAAGAAGTCGACCGCTTCGTCGACGTTCATCGCCAGCACCTCGCCGATCGACTTGCCCTTGAACGGCACGGCCAGTGTTTCGCGGTCGAAGCGCGCGCCGCCGCATACGTCGCACAGTACCTTCACGTCGGGCAGGAAGCTCATCCCGATGCGCTTGATGCCCTGGCCCTCGCAGCCGCTGCACCGTCCGCTCGCGGTGTTGAACGAGAACCGGCTCGGCTCGTAACCGCGCATGCGCGCTTCGGTGGTGTCGGCAAACAGGCGCCGGATCGCGTCCCAGAATCCGACATACGTGGCGGGGCAGGAGCGCGGCGTCTTGCCGATCGGCGCCTGGTCGACTTCGAGCACGCGCTCGATCGGCTCCCAGCCCCGGATCGCCGCGCAGCCGTACAGCGGCGCGTCGCTCATCTTGCGGTTGCGGCGTTCGCTCACCAGGCGGGCGAGATTGTCGCGCAGCACGTCGCGGGCGAGGCTGCTCTTGCCGCTGCCGGAAACGCCGGTAACTACCGTGAGGCGCCGCAACGGAATGCGCGCTCGCACGCGCTGCAGGTTGTGCAGGTGAGCGCCGTCGATCTCGATCGACTCGGTGCGTCCGTTCACCGGCCGGCGCGGGGCGAGCGGGTGGCGCAACGGGTCGGCGAGCAGGCGCCCCGTCACCGACGCGGGCGATGCGATCAGCGTCTCGGCCGACCCGGTCGCAACCACGTGCCCGCCGCGGCTGCCCGCGCCCGGACCGAGATCGATGACGTGGTCGGCGCGCCGGATCGTATCCTCGTCGTGCTCGACCACCACCAGCGTGTTGCCCTTGGCTTCGAGCTTGCCGAGGGTATCGAGCAGGATGCGGTTGTCGCGCGGGTGCAGGCCGATGGTGGGCTCGTCCAGGATGTAGCACACGCCGCGCAGGTTCGAGCCCAGTTGCGCCGCGAGCCTGATGCGCTGCGCTTCTCCGCCGGAGAGCGTCGGCGCCGAACGGTCGAGCGCCAGGTACTCGAGCCCCACGTCGCCGAGGAACCTCAGGCGCGAGCGCAGCTCCGCCACGCAGTCGCGCGCGATCTCGGCTTCGCGTCCGGCAAGCTCCATCGAGTCGAACATCGCACCAGCCTTACCGACCGGCATCGCGGTCAGCTCCGCGAGCGTGCGCCCGCGGTAGCGTACGGCCAGCGCTTCCGGGTTGAGTCGCTGCCCCTTGCAGGCGGGGCAGGGCTCGTCCGGCTGCTCGTACCATTCGTTCCACCAGACCTCTTCGCCGCTCTGCTCTTCGTCGAAGCCGCTCAGGGCGAGCCCCGTGCCGAAGCAGGTGGCGCACCAGCCGTGCTTGGAGTTGAACGAGAACAGCCGCGGATCGAGCTCGCGGAAGCTGCGTTCGCAGCTCGGGCACGCGCGCTTGGTCGAGTAGACCTCGGTTCGCATGACCGCAAGCGAGGCATCGTTCTTCGCCATCGCATCCGCCAGCGCATCCAGGGGCGCGAGGACGTGCACGATACCCTTGCCGTATTCGAGCGCATGCGCGAGCCCGGCGCGCAAGGCCGATTCGTCGTCGGCGCGCACCGGCACGTCGGCCACCGGCAGCTCGATCGTGTGCTCGCGGAACCGGTCCAGGCGCGGCCACTTCGCCGTCGGAAGAAAATCGCCGTCGACGCGCAGGTGGCTGAAGCCCTTGCCCGCGGCCCACTTCGCCAGGTCGGTGTAGTAGCCTTTGCGCGCCACCACCAGCGGAGCGAGCAGGCCGATGCGCTGGCCGCGGTAGACGCGCAGGAGGCTTGCCGCGATCGAATCCGCGCTCTGCGGCTCGATTGCCACGTTGCAGGCCGGACAGTATTGCGTGCCGAGCTTCATGTAGAGCACGCGCAGGAAGTGATACACCTCGGTCAGCGTGGCCACGGTGCTCTTGCGCCCGCCGCGGCTCGTGCGCTGCTCGATCGCCACCGTGGGCGGAATGCCGAAGATCGCATCGACATCGGGACGCGCAGCCGGCTGCACGAACTGGCGCGCGTAGGCGTTGAGCGATTCGAGATACCGGCGTTGCCCTTCGGCGAAGAGAACGTCGAACGCAAGCGTGCTCTTGCCGCTGCCCGAAACGCCGGTCACGACCGTGAAGCGGTTGCGCGGGATGCTCACATCGATGTTTTGCAGGTTGTGCTCGCGCGCGTTGTGGATCTGAATGGCTTCCCGCAGAAAAGGGACCAGGCTCGACTTGTCTCTTTGTGGAATAGGGGCCAGGCTCGGTTGATCTGTTTCGGGCGCACAAGCGGCCAGCGTCGATGGATCGGTTTCCTGGCTGGGCAAGGGAAACAGCATCGAGTCGCCGGAGCGAGGCTCTTCCAACACTCTCGGAGTCTGCATGGGCAGGAGGCCGAGCCCGGCTTCTTTCCCGCGCGTGGGCAGGAAACCGAGCCTGGCCCCTTTTTCGTAGGCGAGGAGCGCGCGGCCGGTATGCGAAGCGTCGAACTGCATGACCTCGGCCGGCGTGCCGCAGCATACGATCCGCCCGCCGTCTTCGCCGCCCTCCGGTCCGAGGTCGATGATCCAGTCGGCGGCGCGAATGACGTCGAGGTTGTGCTCGATCACCACCAGCGAGTGGCCGGCGCCGATCAGCTTGGCGAAAGCGCGCAGCAGCTTCGCGATGTCGTCGAAGTGCAGGCCCGTGGTCGGCTCGTCGAACAGGAACAGCTTGGGCTCCTGGCTGGACGTGCGCGCGGCCTGTGCGAGGTAGCCGGCGAGTTTCAGGCGCTGCGCTTCTCCGCCCGAGAGCGTCGGCACCGGCTGGCCCAGGCGCATGTATTCCAGGCCCACGGCGGCGAGCGGCTGCAGCGCGCGCAGCACGTCGGGTTGGTCGGCGAAGAACAGGATCGCCTGCGCGACCGTCAGGTCGAGCACGCCGGCCATCGATTGCGCGTCGGCACCGAAGCCGGAAAGCGTCACCTCGAGCACCTCGGCACGGAAACGCTTGCCGTCGCAATCGGGACAGCGCAGGTACACGTCGGACAGGAACTGCATCTCGACGTGCTCGAAGCCGTTACCGCCGCAGGTGGGGCAGCGGCCGTTGCCGGAATTGAAGCTGAACGTGCCTTGCGTGTAAGAGCGCTGTTTCGCCAGCGGCGTGGCGGCGAAGAGCTTGCGGATGGCGTCGAACGCGCCGACGTAGCTCGCGGGGTTCGAGCGTGTCGTTCTCCCGATCGGCGTCTGATCGACCAGGATGACTTCGCCGATCGATTCGTGACCGGCGAGACTGCGATGGCGGCCCGGTGTTTCGGTCGGTCTTCCCTTCGCCTTCAGCAGCGCCGCGTAGAGCACGTCCTGCACAAGCGTCGACTTGCCCGATCCCGAAACGCCGGTCACGCATACCAGGCGATTGAGCGGAATGCGCACATCGATGTCGCGCAGGTTGTGCTCGGCTGCGCCGCTCAGCTCGATGGCCGGCGTGGCCGCATCCACCGGCCGGCGGCGCTCGCCGGTCGCGACCGACTTGCGCCCGCACAGGTAATCGGCGGTCAGCGACTGCGCGGCACGGCCGATTTCGGCCGGGACGCCGAACGAAACCACCTCGCCGCCGCGCTCGCCCGGTCCCGGTCCCATGTCGAGCAGGAGATCGGCTTCGCGCATGATCTGCGGGTCATGCTCGACCACGACCAGCGTGTTGCCGGCATCGCGCAGACGATGCATCACCTCGATCACGCGGCCCATGTCGCGCGGATGCAAGCCGATCGAGGGCTCGTCCAGGACGAACAGCGTGTTGACGAGCGAGGTGCCGAGCGCGGTGGTCAGGTTGATGCGCTGGACCTCGCCGCCCGAGAGCGTGCGCGATTGGCGGTCGAGGCTCAGATAACCCAGGCCCACCTGGCACAGATAGTCGAGGCGTGTGCGGATCTCGGTCAGCAGCAGGTCGGTCGCCTGGTCCAGCGGCGCCGGCAGCGTTACCTGCGCGAAGAATTCGCGGCAACGCGAAATCGGCATCAGCATCAGGTCGTGCAGATTGAGGCCGGGAAGCGATTCGAACCTTTCACGATCGAAACCGACACCCGTGGGCATGAAACGCTCGGCAGGCGGAAGAATCCGCGCATCGGCGTCGGTCCCCAGGCGCCAGGCGAGCGCGTCGGTCTTGAGTCGCGCACCGTCGCACGCCGTGCACGGGGTGTATGCGCGATAGCGCGAGAGCAGCACGCGGATGTGCATCTTGTACGCCTTGGTCTCGAGCCAGGCGAAAAAGCGTCGCACCCCGTACCAGGTGCCGGGCCAGGACTTGCGCCAGTTCACCCATTCGGGCTCGCCCTCGAGCACCCACGTGCGCTCTCGCGGCGAGAGCTCGCGAAACGGCACGTCGAGCGGGATGCCGCGCTTGCGAGCGTAATTCACGAGATCGTCCTGGCACTCCTTGAAGCTCGGGCTTTGCCAGGGCCGGATCGCGCCTGCGCGCAACGTCTTCGATTCGTCGGGCACGATCAGGCCGAAATCGATGCCGATGGTGCGGCCGAAGCCGCGGCAGGTATCGCACGCGCCGACCGGTGAATTGAAGGAGAACCGGCTCGGCACCGGATCGGCATAGTGGATGTCGCAGTCGGCGCAGTGCAGGTCGGACGAGAAGCGCCAAACAATTTCCCCTTCTGAATCAGGAGAGGCGGGAGGCGACGGTGTCGCGGACGGGGTGGTCTCGGAACCACACCACCCCGGCGCTTCGCGCCTCCCCTCCTCATGAGAGGAGGGGAGGTTCGGTAGCTCCCCGCCTTGCCCAGGTGTGGCGGGACGCGACTCGGTCGCGGACGGGGTCAGTTCCCCTCCTCCCCGAGGAGGGGCGGGACGCGACAGTGTCGCGGACGGGGTGGTCTGTGTTCCGCTGGCGGGACAATCGACATGCACGTTCACGCGTCCCTGCCCGATACGCAGCGCCGCCTCCAGCCCCTCGATCACGCGCGCACGCTCGGCGTTCGACAGCCGCAGCCGGTCCTGCACGACTTCGAGCACGCCGTTGCCCTCGCCGTGAATGCGCGTGTAGCCCTGGCTTTCGAGCAGCTTCAGCACCTCGTCGCGCGAGAAGTTTTCCGGGACGCGAACGGGGAACGTGACGATCAGGCGCGGATCGCCGGACTGCCCAGTTCGCTCTACGAGCGCCGCGTAGATCGATTCGGCCGTGTCGCGCCGCACGATGCCGCCGCAGTTGCGGCAGTACAGGCAGGCGGCGCGCGCGAACAAGAGCTTCAGATGGTCGTTGAGCTCGGTCATCGTACCGACCGTGGAGCGCGAGGTGCGCACCGGGTTGGTCTGATCGATGGCGATGGCCGGCGGAATGCCCTCGATGCGATCGACCTGCGGCTTGTCCATGCGGTCGAGGAACTGGCGCGCATAGGGCGAGAACGTCTCGACGTAGCGCCGCTGCCCCTCGGCGTAGAGCGTATCGAACACCAGCGACGACTTGCCGGACCCCGAAACGCCCGTGACGACGATCAGCTGGTTGAGCGGCAGCTCGAGCGAGAGATTCTTGAGATTGTTCTGGCGCGCACCGTGAACAACGATGGCGCCGGCGTCTTTGGCGGTCGGCACGGAAGCGGGACTCGGAGCCTTCTGGGTATTGCCGCGGCGCAGGCGTACGCGCGGCGCAAATCGATCTCGTCTATTCTAGCCGATGCGCCAAAAGCTCATCCGCCTTGCGGGTGCTTGGGTGCTGCGGCGGCGCTCGCTCATTATTGCGCCGGGCAGAGCCCACGCCGGGTGCCCTCTCGCCAGCGCTCGGGCTGTGCGCGAAACGGCGCTATGATTGACCCGCGAAGACTGCCACGAGCGAATGAAGCGAGCCTGATGCGCGCCGAGCCCTCCGAGATCGTCATACGCGGCGGCGACTACGAGCACGCCTTGGCGATCGCCGGGTCCCATGGCGGCGTGCTGTTCGGCTACGAAGTCATGCGCATTCACGACATCTTCGCGCGCATGATCGCTTCGCGGCCGTTCGAGGTGTGCGAATTCTCGCTCGCCAACTACATTACCTTGCGGTCCACGGGGCACGATTGGCTCACGGCCATCCCGGTCTTTCCCTACCGCGCGTTTCGCCATTCGCTCGCTGTCACGCAATGCGAGAGCGCGCTCACGAGCTTGGGCCAGTTGGCGGGCAAGCGGATCGGCGTCGAAGACTACTCGATGACCGCCGCCGTCTGGTTCCGCGCCCTGCTACACGAGGAGTACGAAGTCGACCACCGCTCGATCACGTGGGTGACTGGGCCGAAGCAGCGCTTTCCGTTTCCAGCCGGCGCCACGGTCGAGACGAGCGAAGCGGACCTGGAGCAGCTTCTGTGCGAGCGGGCGATCGACGCGGTGCTGGCAATCTCGCCGCGAGACGCGCGCTTGCCGCCTGCGCAACGGCGGCTGAGACCTGTTTTGCCCGATGCGCAAGCCGAAGAGCAGGCGTATTACGAGCGTACCGGCCTGTATCCGATTCATCACTGCGTTGCGATCCGAAACGACGTTATCGAGCGCAAGCCGGAGCTGGTCGACATCGTCTACAACGCCTATGAAGCCGCCAAGGCGCGCGCGTATCAGCGCAAGCTCGGAACGACGCTGGTGCCGTGGGGCGGCGCGCACTGGGTCCGGACCTTCGAGCACTTCGGCGGCGATCCGCTGCCTTATGGCTGGACGAGCGCGAACCGCGTGGTGGTCGATCGTCTCGGCTGCCACCTGCACGAACAAGGCTTCATCGCGGCGGTTCCGGACGTGGACCGTCTGTTCGCGCGCCCCACTACTGCCGCTTGATTCCCGCGCTTGAAATCACCTTCGCCCAGCGCGCGATCTCGCTCGTGATAAACGCCGCGAACTCGGCCGGCGTGCTTGCCACCGGCTCGTAGCCCAGGTCTCGCAGGCGCTCCCGCACGTCGGCGAGGCCCAGCGCCTTGATCGTTTCGTCCGCCACGCGCTGCACGATCGGCCTCGGCGTCGCAACCGGAAACACGAAGCCCTGCCAGGTGCTCGCTTCGTACGATGCAAGTCCCGTGGCTTCCATGACAGTCGGCACTTCGGGTATCGCGCTGGAGCGCTTGGTGGTCGTGACCGCGAGCGCGCGCACTTTTCCGGCCTTGATCTGTGGCACGGCCGACGGCAGGCTCGACACCATCACGGGCACCCGCCCGGCCATCAGGTCGATCAAAGCCGGCCCTCCGCCCTTGTAGGGCACGTGCACGAGCTCGATGCCGGCGAGAACATTGAGCAGTTCGCCCGCCAGATGTTGCGACGAGGCGAGACCGGAGGAAGAAAAGCTGATCTCCTTTGGCTTGCCCTTCGCGATCTGGATCAGCGCTTTCAGATCGTGCGCGGGAAAGGACGGATGCACGAGCCACACGTTGGGCGAGCGCGCGAGCCGCGTGACCGGCGCGAAGTCCTTGATCGGATCGTAGCCGACGCGTGCGTACAGACTGGTGCTGGTGACAAGGTTCGGGCCGGTGAGGAGCAAGCTGTAACCGTCCGGCGTCGCATGCGCCACCAGCTCCGCGCCGATGTTGCCGGTAGCGCCCGGCCGGTTGTCGGCAACGAGCTGTCGCCCCAGCTGCTGGGTGAGCTTGTGCGCGACCAGGCGTCCGATGGTATCCGACGCCCCGCCGGGGGATTGCGGAATGACGAGACGGATGGGGCGCTGGGGATAGGCCGGTTCGGAGCCGAACGCATTCGAGACATTGCAGACAGTGAGCGCAACTGCAACTCGAAGCCAAATCGCGATTCGCTGCATCGTTGCGCCTCCAATATTGTTCGTGCCAGCACTGCCTGCTCAGTATAGTCGGGCGATAGGCACCCGCAAAGACGAGTGTTACCATCTTCGCACTACGTGTTTCACCCGGCACTGAAGAGCGTATGGATACGACGCCTCGTTATCTGGTCAACGAATATGCACCCGATCCGGCGGTCACGCTCGATCGCAAGATCGCCGAGCAATACGTGCGCTATGCGCACCGCCTCGCCGCGCGCGGCTACGTGCAGAGCACGCTCGGCGGCATGGTGATTCGTGTACCGCATCCCGATTATGCGGACGGTCTCGCGTATGCGAAGCCGGCGGGCGTCTCGCTCGAGGAAATGTCGCTCGACGATCTCGTCATCACCGACATCCCGTATGGGCGCGTGTTGCACGGCAACGCCGCCACGAGCGTCGGACACCAGATGAACCGCGAGATTCTGCGCCTGCGTGCGGATGTCAACTGCGTCATACATCTGCATCATGACGAGACCATCGCGCTGCTCGCGGCCGGCTGCGAGGAGATCCGCAGCTTCTCGCTCACGTTCTCTTACCTCATGCAGAAGCCGCTCGCCTATCTGCCCGCGCACCTGAACGTGGAGGAAGACGTCGCCCCGATCAAGACCTTCATTCAGGACACGAACTGCATCGTGATGAAGCGCCACGGCATCACCGTGCTCGGCCGCGATGTGTCCGAGTGCTATCACCGCGTCAACGTGTACACCTCGGAAGTGAAACGGCAGCTGATCGTCGAGCTCCTGTGCGCCGCAAAAGGCACCAAGCCCGAGTACATCGGCAAGGAAGAGATGGCCTGGATGTTCGGTCAGGGCGACGCCGTGGTCTACCCGAAACTGATACGCGGCCGCGACAAGCCCGAATAGGAGCGCTCGATGAGCTCACGTGCCGTATTCGTCGACGCGAATCCGACGCTGGCGGCGATCGCCGAGCGGCTGCATCGCGCCGACGACCTTCCGCTTACGATCAACCGCAACCCGGAGATCAAGCCCGACGAGCTGCCCGGGCTGCTCGCGGGCGCCGCGATCGCGATCGTCGACCATACCTGTCTGCCGACCGAGATCGCGCGCCGGTGCGCCGGTCTGCAGCACGTGGTGTTTCTCGGCACCGGGCCGCGCAGCTACATGGATCCGGACGAGCTCGCTCGAATCGGCATCAGCGTGCACATCATCAAGGGTTATGGCGACACCGCGGTGGCGGAGTGCGCGTTCGCATTGATGTGGGCTGCCGCCAAGGGCTTCGCGCGCATGGACCGCGAGATGCGCGCGGGCAACTGGCTGCGCACCGATGGCGTGCAGCTCACCGGACGGACGTTGGGCTTGATCGGTTTCGGCTCCATCGCCGCGGAAGTGGCGCGCCTCGCGCTGGGCGTGGGCATGAAGGTGCTCGCCTGGAACCGCACGCCGAGAACGCACGCAGGCGTGGAATTCGTGGCGCTCGAACGATTGCTCGCCGACAGCCACGTCGTCTCGCTGCACCTGCTGCTCAACGACGAGACGAAAGGCTTCCTCACGCGCAGCCGCATCGAAGCGATGCGCCGGGGCGCGATCCTGGTGAACACCGCCCGCGGCGCGCTCGTCGACGAGGACGCGATGATCGAGGCGCTGCGCTCCGCCCACCTCGCGCACGCCGGCCTCGACGTTTTCGCCGTCGAACCGTTGCCCGCCGGGCACGTGCTGACTACGTTGCCGAACGTGACGCTGTCGGCGCACTCCGCTTTCCGGACGCCGGAAGCGAGCAACAATCTGATCGAGGCGGCTCTGGCGCATTGCCGCCGCATCGTGAAGACGGGCCGTTAGCGCCGCGGGTCTCGGCCTGCAGGCGAAGCCAATGGAAGCAGCATTCTATTGATCGTTCCGTATTGGACGACAGTCCAATACGGACGCGACGCTCCCCTCTCCCCCCGGGAGAGGGGTTGGGGGTGAGGGACGAGCGTGACATGAAATAGGGAACGCTCGATAGTGTCCTGAGTCAGAAGTTCGTCACCCCCGCGAACGCGGGGGTCCAGGCGGAGTCTCTTTCTGGATTCCCGATTGCGCGGGAATGACGAACTACGACGAATTTACGCTTCACCACACAAGTGCGCCTACAGCATGACATCGCCGAGCTCGTTTCGTCCGAGTCGGGACGATGCTACGCGGCTTGCGCCGGAATCACCGGCAAGAGCACGTAAGCCGCCTGTTGCGGGCTGAAATGCAGTCGCACCCTGCCACCGAAAATCTCCGCCGACCGATCGTCGGGATCGTCGTGCAGGAACGGCCCGCAGCCCTCTAGCTCGTTCTTGAAGTTCGACAAGCGCCCGCCAGAGCCGCCGGGATAGATGTAGTCCCTGCCGCGGATCGAAAGTCCGATGCGATAGCCGGCCGGAACGACGATCGAGGTCGGCCAGATCTCGATGTCGAGCTCGACCGGAACGCCGGGCGTGAGCGGCTGAGCTTGGTCGTGCGTGTGGTAGGGCCGATACGGCAGGCTGCGCGCCGGGTCGAGCTTACGATGCGAGGCGCGGAGCCATCCTTGCGCGATCGGCGTATGCGGATCGATCGCGCCCTGGAACACGACTTCCTTCAAGTCCGGGGCGAACACGCGCAGCACGACGAACAGATCGGCGTCCGAAGTCGATGAGGAGACGAACAGCTTGAGCGCCGAGGGGCCGGTGAGCTCGGTTGCCTCGGTCAGTGGCGCGGAGAGAAACGTGACGCCGTCGCCCAGCGCGTCGTACTCGACGAGGCCCGCCGCATCGAGCGCCGACGCAGCGAGCGCATATCCGGCGGGATCGAGATAAAACCTGGTCCAGCGCGTGCGCGCGAGCGGCCACTCGTTCTCCGCGCGCTCGACGAAGCGATCGACATGGCGCACCTGCAGCAGCACGCGCGGCTGCCGGGCCCAGCCGGTGTCCTCGCCCTTGAGAAAGTGGCCGAAGAAGCGTTTCTGCAGCTGCACGCCGTAGTCGGTGTAGAAGTGCGTCCAGTGCTCGATGCCGTGCGCTTCCAGCCACTTTTCGCTCGATGCGGCGTTGACGAAGCCCTCGAAGTTGCCGCGCGGGTGCAGGCCCTGTCCGCCCCAGTTCGCCGCCGAAAGCAGCGGCACGGTGATGCGCTCCCACAACGGCGAGCGCGCGCGGTGGTACTCGTCGTCGAGCGGATGCACCGCGATCTCGCCGCCCAGGTCGCAGCGATTGGCGGCGAGCAACTCCTCCGAGAGTAACTCGTCGCCGCACACGAGCTGACCGGTCACGCGGCTTCTGCGGCCGCGCTCACCGCAACCGTATTGCACGGTCTTCACCTGCATATCGAACCAGTTGCGCCAGAAGGTCGAGAGAATGCCGCCGTGGTGCGTCATGTCGCGGTACCAGTCGGCGGCGCCCTCCCAGACGCACATCGCGGCGAGATGCGGCGGCTGCAAGGAAGCGACCTGCCATTGGTTGATGCCGTAGTAGGAGATGCCGTTCAAGCCGACTTTGCCGTTGCTCCACGGCTGCGTGCCCGCCCATTCGATGCAGCGGTAGAAGTCGCGCGTCTCGCGCGGCGAGAACGGATCGATGCGTCCGGGCGAGCGGCCCGCGCCGCGCGAGTCGACCCGCACGCAGGCATAGCCGTCGGGCACCCATTTCTCCGGATCGACCACTTCCCAGCTTTGATGTCGGTTCGACGATCCGGCTGCCACGTCGGGATGCTGCGCGACCATGCGCTGCCAAGCACTGGGGTAGCCGTCCTCGAAATGCAGGCCCTTGGCGTAGGGACCGTAGCTCAGGATGACGGGGAAACGGCCTTCGGCCGCGGGCCGGAAGACGTCCGCGCGCAGCACCAGGGCGTCGTCCATGGCGATCGGGACATCCCAGTCGATGTGCATGCCGTCGCGGATTTCGCTGTAGCGGGTGTTCATGGGTCTCCTCGCAGCCGAGCGCCGCTCGATGGTATACCAAGCCTGGAAACCCGGCCGGAAAGCAAGCACAATTGAAACATTGTCATAGCGAGGGAGGCGCACGACATGCCTTATGTCGAGTCGGACGGCGCGCGGCTCTATTACGAGGAAGCGGGCCGTGGAACACCGATCGTGTTCGTGCACGAATTCTCCGGCGATCTGTGGAGCTGGGAGAAGCAGCTGCAACACTTCAGCCGCCGCTACCACTGCATCGCTTTCAACGCGCGCGGCTATCCGCCTTCCGAGGTGCCGAAGGCGCTGTCGGCCTACTCGCATCGCCACGCGATCGACGACATCGCCGCGGTCATGCGAGCGGCCGGCGTTCGAAAGGCGCACATCATGGGCTGCTCGATGGGCTCGCGCTCGACCCTCGATTTCGGCCTGGACTATCCGCGCATGGCGCTGTCGCTCACCATGATCGGCATCGGCAGCGGCGCCGACCCGCGCAATCGCGCGGCATTCGCGCGCTCGGTCGAAGCCCGCGCCCGCGAATACGAGCAGGACGGCCTGGCGGCGGTGCTGAAGAAGTTGCGCAACGCCGCCAACCGCGTCCAGCTACGGCACAAGAACCCGCGCGCGTTCGACGATTTCTGCCGCCGCTACATGCAGCACTCGGCGCAGGGTTGCGCCAACATCACGCGCCGCGTGCAGGGGCGGCGTCCCTCGCTCTTCAGCATGGAGCGGGCGCTGCGCGGGCTCAAGGTGCCGGCCCACGTGGTAGTGGGCGACGAGGATCCGGTCGCGATCGAATCGGGACTCTTCATGAAGCGTGTGTCGCCGGCGGTGCGCCTGACGGTAGTGCCCGCAACGGGTCACCTTGTGAACCTCGAGGAACCGGACCTGTTGCATCGGATCACCGAAGACTTTTACGCGTTGGTGGAATCGCGGCAGTGGCGGGCGCGCGCGACGTGATTATCGAGCGTTCACGCTCGTCCCTCACTTGCTGTGTGCGCTCGGTGCGGCGAGCGCACTGGCGCAAACCTATCCCGTGCGCCCGATGCGCATCATCGTGCCGTATCCGCCCGGGGCATCGACCGACTACACGGCGCGCCTGATCGGCCAGCGGCTCACCGACGCGTTCGGTCAATCGGTCGTGGTCGACAATCGCGGTGGCGGAGGCGGCATCATCGCGGCCAGCCTCGCGTCGCAGGCGGCGCCCGATGGCTATACGCTTTACTTCGGCACGCCCGCATCGCTCTGCATCTCGCCCGCCTTGCAGCGCAAGGTGCCCTACGACACGTACCGTGACTTCGCGCCGGTCAGCCGGCTCGTGCTCAACCCGCAAATCCTGGTCGCCGTCGCCGGATTCCAGGCCAGTTCGGTTGCCGAGCTCGTGCAGCTCGCGCGCTCGCGGCCCGGTGAGCTGAGCTATGCCTCGGCCGGGATCGGCAGTCCGCAGCATCTCGGCATGGAACTGTTGAAATCCCGCGCGGGCGTCGATCTCGTGCACGTGCCGTACAAGGGCGGCGGGCCGGCAATGAACGACCTGCTGGGCGGGCGGGTGCAGGTTTACCTCGGCAGCATCCCCGGGATTCTTCCGCTCATCAAGGCTGGCAAGCTGAAAGTACTCGGTATCGCTGCCTCCGAGCGCTCGAAGCTTCTCCCGGATGTCCCGACCATCGCCGAGGCGGTCCCGGGCTATGAATACATAGGCACCTGGTATGGCATCTTCACGCAGTCCCAGGTGCCGCGCGCGATCGTGCAGCGGCTCAACGATGCCATCAATGCGGCACTGCGCTCTCAAGAGGTGAGCAAGCCGCTGCTCTCGCAAGGCTCGAATCCGCAGCCACTGTCGGTCGAGGAGTTCACGCAGTTCGTCCGCAGCGACTGCCCGAGC
>WHTS01000084.1:0-14129 GCA_009377585.1 Betaproteobacteria bacterium | reverse complement strand
CAAGCATACCCCTGTGGCATCGCCGCAACCCCTGTTTCGGGATGCAACCGTTGCGCGTATCTTTTTCTTGGATCGACTCGATCGGGCGCCCACAATTCGAATCGCCACACGACGTATTGGGCGTCGCTCCCGCGCAGGCGAAGCCCCGGGGAAATCGAGCAGCCCTGGATTCCCGTTGCGGAGAATGACGTTCCTCAGACAACCCGAAGGGGGAGATCGTCATGAAGCGTCTCGTTGCTGCACTGCTGTGCGTCGCGTTCACCCTCGCCGGCTGCGCCACGCCCGGGCCGGACTCGGGCTGGACCACGCTGATCGACGGCGAGAAGGGGCTGGACAACCTCAATCGAATCGGCGGTGCGAACTGGCGCGCGCAAGGCGGGGCGATAGTCGCCGACAAATCAAAGAATACGAGCCACCTGGTCTCGAAGCAGTCGTACGGCGATTTCGAGTTGTACGTCGAATTCTTTGCCGAACCCACCACCAATAGCGGTGTCTTCATCCGCGCCAGCGACCCGAAAAAGGTCGGGGCTGACAGTGCATACGAAGTGAACATCTTCGATCAGCGCCCGGGCCAGGAGTATTCGACCGGTGCGATCGTCAACTTCGCGCAAATCCCGGTGCCGGCGAAGTACAAGGCGGGCGGCAAGTGGAACACGATGGAGATCCACGCCAAAGGTTCGCAAGTCACGGTGCGGTTGAACGGTGAGGTGACCGTACACATGGTGAACGACAAGTTCAAGTCCGGGCCCTTCACGCTGCAGTTCGGCAACCGGGGCAAGGAACCTGGCGGCGCCATCAAGTGGCGCAAGGTCGCGATCCGGCCGCTGTAGTCTCCTGCCCGCCCCTGCGCCACTACGAAGCAGCGCAGGCCGACACTCGGTTCCCGGTTACGCGGGAGCGACAGGCTCCGTCATGCCCGCGCAGGCGGGCATCCAGGCCGGGTAGTCACGCCGCAGCCACATGCGGCGTGAGGATCTGCCGGATGGCCTTTACGTCCTGCAGCGTGTCGAACCCGGCATTGAGCTGGTCGAAGCCGATGTGGCCGTCGATCAGCCGGTCAACCGGCAGGCGGCCTTCCTGGTAGAGGCGGATGAAGCGCGGAATATCGCGCACCGGCACGCACGAACCCATGTAGCTGCCGCGGATCGCCTTCTCCTGCCCGACCAGGTCGCATTGATCGACACGGAAAGTGGCGCCCACGGGCGGTAATCCGGCCACCACGACCGTGCCGCCGTACTTGACGATCGCGTACGCCGTCTGCATCGCATCGATGTTGCCCACCAGCTCGAACGCATAGTCCACGCCGCCGCGCGTGAGGTCGCGTACCTGCTGCACGCAATCCGGATCGGTCGCGCATACCATGTGCGTGGCGCCGACGCTCGCTGCAACCTCGAGCTTCCATGCGGCGGGATCGATCGCGACGATCGTTTCCGCACCTGCGAGCCGGGCGCCGAGGACGCCGCTCAGACCCACGCCGCCCAAGCCGAGGACGGCGACCGTATCGCCTGGACGGATGCGCGCGGTATTGATCACCGCCCCGACGCCGGTCATCACCGCGCAGCCGAACAACGCCGCGTCCGCGAGCGGCATCGCTTTGTCGATCACCACCACGCTGCCGCGATCCACCACCGCGTATTCGGCCATGCAGGAAAGCCCGGAATGATGGGCGATGCGCTCGCCGTTCACGGCGCTGATGCGGCTTCCGCCCGCCATCAGCCCACCGGCCGCTTTTGCGGCGGCGGCACGTTCGCACACCTGCGGGCGGCCTTCGACGCAGCGCGGGCAGCGCCCGCACGAAGCCGAGAACTGGAATACCACGTGGTCTCCGGGGCGCACGTCGTCGACGGCCGAGCCCACCTCGACGACTTCGCCCGAGCCTTCGTGGCCCAGCACCATCGGCACGGGACGCGGACGATCGCCGTTGATCACGGACAGATCCGAATGGCACAAGCCTGCGCCGGCGATCCTGACCAGCAGCTCGACCGGCTTCGGGGGAGCGAGCTCGATCTCCTCGATCGACAGAGGGCGCGAGCGCGCATAGGGCCGTGGCGCGCCGATGGTTCGAAGGACCGCGGCTTTGCAGCGAATCGTCATGAGCATTCTCCGAAAGAACCATACCACCCGGCGCTTCGTGTTGACGCTCCCCTCCTCGCGGAGGAGGGGCGGGACGCGTCAGTGGCGCGGACGGGGTGGTTTGCTGCTACAACCTAAACCACCACCCCGTCGGCTGCGCCGACACCCCTCCTCCTGAGAGGAGGGGAAAAAGGCGCCACCATCAGCTTGCGCTATCGTACGACATTTCGTTTGCCGTCGGCCCCGTGAACACACCCTCCGCACGCCGAATCCTGCACCTCGACATGGACGCCTTCTTCGCGGCGGTGGAGCTGCTGCGCCGGCCCGATCTGCGCGGGAAACCCGTCATCATCGGCGGCCGGGGCGATCCCAGCCGGCGCGGGGTCGTGGCTACTGCGACCTACGAGGCGCGCAAGTTCGGCGTGCACTCCGGCATGCCGTTTCGCACCGCGCAGCGGCTTTGTCCCGATGCGGTCTATCTGCCGACCGACTTCGCCGAGTATGCACGCTGGTCGCAGGTATTCAAGGCGGCGATGCAGGACGTCTCGCCGCTGTTCGAGGACCGGGGGATCGACGAGGCCTATCTCGACATCAGCGCGAATGGTGAGCCGAGCGACGCGCTCGGGCGGCAGCTCAAGGCGCGGATTCTTGCCGACACCGCCATGACCTGCTCGATCGGCATCGCCCCCAACAAGCTGCTGGCGAAGATCGCGTCCGACCTGGACAAGCCCGACGGTCTCACCATCCTGAGCCCCGAGGACATCGAGCCACGCATCTGGCCGCTGCCTGCGCGCAAGATTCCCGGTATCGGTGCCAAGGCGGAGCAGAAGCTCGACGCGCTCGGCATTCAATCCATCGGCGAGCTTGCCGCTGCGCCGCTGGTGCGGCTCGCACGCCACTTCGGCAATGCGATGGCCGCGTTCATGCACGCAGCAGCGCACGGGCAGCACGACACGCCGGTCGTCACCGTGCGCGAGCCCAAGTCGCGCAGCCGGGAAACGACCTTCCAGGAAGACGTGGCCGATCCGCGCGTGATCGAGCAGACCCTGGCGGCGTTGAGCGCGCAGGTGGCCGAGGACCTTCGCCGGCGCGGCTATGCTGGCCGCACGGTCGGCATCAAGCTGCGCTTCGCGGACTTCCGCACGCTCACGCGCGATCGCACCCTGGCCGAGCCGACCGACGATGCCCGCGTCATCACGGAAGCCGCGCGCGAGTGCTTGCGGCGGGTGAAGCTCGATCGGCGGGTGCGGCTGCTCGGTGTCCGGGTCACCGAGCTTGCGCCAGTGACCGGAGCCGCGGCGCGCTCGGATCTGTACGACGGCGTCGCAGCGCAGTAACGCGCTGTGGCATTGCGGCAGGTCTGAGCCTGCCGGCATCGCGCTCGAGCGCTATCCCTTCCACGAATCCTTCAAGCTGACCGCGCGGTTGAATACCGGGGCACCGGGGCGCGATTCGACCCGGTCGGTGACGAAATAGCCGTGGCGCTCGAACTGAAAGCGCGCTTCCGGTTCGGCTTCGCGCAGCGCCGGCTCGAGCTGGGCCGCGACGACTTGCTTCGAATCGGGATTGAGGTCCGCGATGAAATCGCGCTCGGTGCCCGGATGCGGTACCTTGAACAACCGGTCGTACAGCCGCACCGACGCCTCGTAGGCGTGACGCGCGCTGACCCAATGAAGGTTGCCCTTCACCTTGTAGGCATCCGAGCCCGGTGTGCCCGATTTCGAGTCCGGGAAGTACGTGCAGCGCACCGCCGTTACGGTTCCCGCGCTGTCCTTGTCGCAGCCAGTGCATTCGACCACGAAGCCGTAACGCAAGCGGACACGATTTCCGGGATAGAGACGGAAGTAACCCTTCGGCGGGCTTTCGCTGAAGTCCTCGCGCTCGATCCACAGCTCGCGCGTGAACGGCAGCTCGCGCTTGCCCCAGTCCGGCCGTTGCGGGTGGTTCGGCGCTGCGCACGCCTCCTCGGCGCCTTCAGGATAGTTTTCGATCACGAGCTTCACCGGATCGAGCACCGCGATGCGACGCGGCGCCGTTTCGTTCATGTGTTCGCGCATGCACTCCTCGAGGACGGCGTAGTCGATCCACGAATCGGCCTTGGAGACGCCGATGCGCTCGGCGAACAGGCGAAAGCCCTCCGGGGTGAAGCCGCGCCGGCGCGCGCCGACCAGCGTCGGCATGCGCGGGTCGTCCCAGCCGTCGACGAAGCCCTCGTCGACCAGCTGGATCAGGCGCCGCTTCGACAGCACGACGTAGGTGAGGTTGAGCCGCGCGAACTCGTACTGGTGCGGCAACGGCCGCGCGAGCAAGCCGAGCTCCGCCAGCTTCTGCACGATCCAGTCGTACAGCGCGCGGTTGTTCTCGAATTCGAGCGTGCAGATCGAGTGCGTGATGTTCTCGAGCGCATCCGAGATGCAGTGCGCATAGTCGTACAGCGGATAGACGCACCAGCGGTTGCCGGTGCGGTGGTGCTGCGCATGGCGGATGCGGAAGATGGCCGGATCGCGCAGCACGATGTTGGGCGCGGCCATGTCGATCTTGAGCCGTAAAACGTGCGCACCGTCGGGGAATTCGCCCGCCGCCATGCGCCGGAACAGCGCCAGGTTCTCGTCCGGCGTGCGATCGTGGTAGGGGCTCGCGCGCCCCGGCTCGGTCAGCGTGCCGCGGTTGGCGCGCATCTCCTCCGCGCTCTGGCTGTCGACATAAGCGAGGCCGTGGGTGATGAACGCTTCGGCGAGCTCGTACAGCGTCTGGAAATAATCCGAGGCGAAGTAAAGGTGCTCGCCCCAGTCGAACCCGAGCCAGTGCACCGCGTCGATGATCGAGTCGACGTACTCCTGCTCTTCCTTGGCCGGGTTGGTGTCGTCGAAGCGCAGATGGCACGTGCCGCCGTAGTCGCGGGCGAGGCCGAAGTTGAGGCAGATCGCTTTCGAGTGCCCCAGGTGCAGGTAGCCGTTCGGTTCCGGCGGAAAGCGCGTGCGCACCGGCCAGCGAAGCGCAGATGGCACGTGCCGCCGTAGTCGCGGGCGAGGCCGAAGTTGAGGCAGATCGCTTTCGAGTGTCCCAGGTGCAGGTAGCCGTTCGGTTCCGGCGGAAAGCGCGTGCGCACCGGCCAGGGATCAGGTGGTGCACCCGCCTGCACGGCCGCCGGCCCGGGCGTACCGCTCCACTTGCGCCCGGCGTTGCGGCCGCTGCGCAAATCGTCCTCGACGATCGCGCGCAGGAAGTTCGACACAGCGGGTTCGTTCGCGGCTGCTGCCTTGGCTTGGGCCCCGCGGGATGGTTTGGTGCTCATGCGCGAATCCTGTTCTGGTCCGCTCGGATGCGGCCGAGCGGGCGCAGCCATTCTACCAAGCCGGCTTCGGCGCTCCGCCGCGCCCGCTTCGCGGCGCTACAGGAGGTAGGCGAGCACGAAGATGCCGATCATCATGAAGACGACCGCGAGTTTGACCACGACCGCGAATACCAGGGCGACCCAGGTGGCAACTGCGACGCGCCCTGCGGAGAAAAGTCCGCGCCGCGCGCTCAGTTCCCCGATCAACGCACCGGCGAAGGGACCGACGAGGAGCCCGGCGAAGCCGAAGAACATGCCCAGTATCGTCCCGAGCGCGGAGCCGACGATGCCGGCGCGCGTAGCGCCGACCCGCTTGGCGCCGAGCATGGTGGCCGCAATGTCGGCGATCACGGTGACCAACGTCAATGCGCCGAGGACGGCGAGGGTCACATAGCCGACTTCGCGAAAATCGTCGATCCAGGCGGCGAGCAGCAGGCCGCCGAAAACCAGCGGCGCACCGGGCAGCGCCGGCAACACGGTGCCGCCGATTCCGACGCCGATCAACACGCATGCTGCCAGCCACAACCACAGATCGGGTGAGCCCATGACGGTTCATTTCCTGCTGCGAGACGATGGAGCCTTCGCGGCCATTGTACCTGCCCGCCGTGTACGGCCCGTGAGCATCATCGCGCGCATGCCTGCCCTGTTGCCGCACGCAAGAAGCCGAGTGAGCGGGATTGCACTGTGGCCTCACGTACGAACCTGACTGAACGCTGATTGCTTTACTTGTGCCCGAGACGTGCCTATGCTCGCTCCGCGTGCACACGCTGATCGTCGCCGCGCTCAAGCGGCTCAGTCCTCGCGGCTACCAGCCGGCCACTGCGCTTGCAGCTTCGCTCGCAGCTTCGCCCGAAGCGGTCGCGGAAGCCTTGCGGCAGGCGATGGCGGCCGGCGCGCCGATACAATACGACGCGCACCGCGGTTATCGGCTCACAGAGGCGCTCGATTGGCTGGATGCCGCACGCATCGCGCCTGCGATTGGGCGTACGGGCATGGCGGTGACCGTCGTCGATTGTTGCGGTTCGACCAACGCCGATCTGATGCGAGCAGCGCGCAGCGATGCGCCGCATGGCCAGGTGCTCGTCGCCGAACTACAGACCGAAGGCCGTGGCCGGCAGGGCCGGCACTGGCATTCCGGAATTTGCACCGCGCTCACCTTCTCGCTGCTTTGGCGCTTCCACGTCCGACCCGTATCGGCCCTGAGTGGATTGAGCCTCGCCGCAGGCGTCGCGATCGCGCGGGCGCTACGGCGGCACGAAGTGGCGGCCGAGCTCAAATGGCCGAACGATCTGCTGTGGCGGGAACGCAAGCTGGGTGGCATCCTGGTCGAAGCGCATGGCGATGCCGCGGGACCGTGCGTGGCCGTGATCGGCATCGGCGTGAATGTGCGCTTGTGCAGCGAGGAGCGTGCGCGGATCGACCAAGCGGTGTGCGACGTATGCGAAGCCGGCGGTCCCGTATGGTCGCGCAACGATTGGCTCGCCGCGATGCTGCTGGAGTTGTCCGACGTGCTCGGCAGTTTTGCCCGGGAAGGCTTCGCGACCTCGCGTGCCGAGTGGGACCGTTATCATGCGCATGCGGGCCGGCGCGTCGAGCTGGCGCTCCCGAACGGTGAACGCTTGCTCGGGATCGCCTCCGGCGTGGATGCGAGCGGCCGCTTGCTGCTCGCCACCGTCCACGGCACGCACGCGGTAATGACGGGCGACGTATCGTTGCGAGCGAGCGCATGATCCTGACGCTGGATGCCGGCAACACGCGAATCAAGTGGGGACTGCGTCGCGACGGCGCCTGGGAGAGCGTGGGCGCGCTGCCCGTTGCCGAAGTCGGAACCCTGGCCGAGGCACTCGGTTGCTCGCATCGGCCCGAGCGCATCCTCGTCGCCAACGTTGCCGGTGCCGCGGTGCAGGCGGCCATCGAGCGTGCGTCGGCGCAGTTCGGCTGCCTGCCCGAATTCATCCAGGCGTGCGCGCAACAATGCGGCGTGCGCTCGAGCTACGACGATCCCACACAGCTCGGTGCCGACCGCTGGGCTGCGCTCATTGCCGTGCGCCGCCTCTTCGGCGGCCCCTGCCTGGCGGTCAATGCCGGTACGGCGCTTACGATCGATGCGTTGAGCGACGAAGGCGTCTTTCTCGGCGGTATCATCGCGCCGGGAATCGAATTGATGCGCCGCGCGCTGGACGCGTATACCGCAGGACTTCGCATGCAACCCGGAGAAGTGCGGTTCTTTCCGGCCAATACGGGCGATGCCATCATGAGCGGCGCGGCGCATGCGGCTGCGGGTGCGATCGAGCGCATGACGAGCTTCATGCAGGCTAGCGGGCAGAGCCCGGTGCGCGTCGTTCTGGGCGGAGGTGCGGCGCCCGTGCTGCGCCCGCTGCTCGCCACGCTCGACACCGTGGAGGTGGATCATCTCGTGCTGGAGGGTCTTGCCGCGATCGCTGAGGAGGGTGGCTAGAGTGCCGTGGGTCGTGTTCGTTCTGCTGATCGCGAATATCGCCGTGGGCGGATACTTCCTGGCTGAAAAGACGCCGAGCGGCGAAGCCGAAGTCCGCGGACGGGAAGTGGACGCCGACAAGGTGAAGGTGTTGCCGCCCGCGGCGGCTGAAGCCGCTACGTCTCCGCCCGTCGAGCCTGCCGCGACGCCCGCCGAGAAGGCCGCCGAGAAGGCGGTGGAGAATCCTGCGCCGAAGCCGGTCACTGCCGCATGTCTCGAATGGGGTACGTTCGGCGCCGCTGAGCTGGAACGCGCGCAGGCCGAGATTGCCGCACTCGGCGCGACACGAACGATTGTGCGCGAGCTCGGTCCCGCCCTCGCTTGGTGGGTGCATGTCCCGCCGCTGCGTTCACGAGAAGAAGCCGAGCGGCGTGCGCAAGCGATCGAAGCAGCCGGGGTGAAGGACGTTCAGATCGTGACCGACGGTGAACGCTGGCGCAACGCGATTTCACTAGGCATCTTCAAGACCCAGGAAGCGGCAAGCGCGCAGCTCGTGCGCATGAAGGCGGGGGGCGTGCGCAACGTCGCGATCGCCCAGCGTAACGACCTCCTGCGCCTCACCTCGCTTTTCATCGTCGAGCCGACCGCGGCGTTGGCCGCGCGCATGGCGGAACTGCGATTCGGTTTCCCGGGCACCGAGCTGCGCGCCGCGGCCTGCCCGCCGTGATATCGATATAGCGCCGGTTCGAACGCGCAGGAAGGATTCGCAATGATCGATTTCTCGCCCACGCCACAGCAGGCCGCCTTGCGCGCCAAAGTCGAGGCCTTCATACGCGGTCGAATCGTTCCGCTGGAGGCCGACCCGCGCCAGGGCCCCCATGGCCCGCAAGACGATTTCCGCCGCGAGCTGAACGCGCTTGCCCACGCCGAAGCGCTTCTTGCCCCCCACGTCGGCCGGGAATGGGGAGGGCTCGGACTCGACCACGTGAGCTGCGCGATCGTGTTCGAGGCTGCCGGCTACTCCCCGATCGGACCGATCGCGATGAACTGCTCGGCGCCGGACGAGGGCAACATGCACATGCTGGAGCTGATCGCGAGCGGCGAGCAGAAGGAGCGCTTCCTGCGCCCGCTCGCGGCCGGCGAGACGCGCTCGTGCTTCGCGATGACCGAGCCGGCGCCGGGCGCAGGCGCCGATCCCAGCCTGCTCCTGACCGAGGCACGCCGCGACGGCGACCACTACCTCGTGAACGGCCGCAAATGGCTGATCACTGGCGCCCAGGGGGCGGCCTTCGTCATCATCATGGCCCGCGCCGAGGAAGGCGCGACCATGCTGCTCTCCCACATGAACGCGCCCGGCATCGTGATCGAACGCATCCTCGATACGATCGACCAGGGATTCGCCGGGGGCCACGCGGTGCTGCGCTTCGACGATCTGCGGGTCCCGGTCGAAAACGTGCTCGGTGCGCCGGGCGAGGGATTCAAGTACGCCCAGGTGCGTCTGGCGCCGGCCCGGCTCACGCACTGCATGCGCTGGCTGGGGGCCGCGAGCCGCGCCCACGACATCGCGCGCGACTACGCCGCGAAACGGCGCGCGTTCGGCAAGACGCTCGGCGAGCACGAAGGGGTGGGCTTCATGCTGGCGGACAACGAGATCGATTTGCATCAATCGCGTCTGGCGATCTGGCACTGCGCGTGGCTGCTCGACCAGGGCCGCTCCGCCGGCTCGGCATCGAGCATGGCGAAAGTGATCTGCTCGGAAGCACTGTATCGCGTCGCCGATCGCTGCGTTCAGATCCTGGGCGGCATGGGCGTCACGCACGACACGGTGGTCGAGCGCATCTTTCGCGAGCTGCGCGCGTTTCGCATCTACGACGGACCTTCGGAAGTGCATCGCTGGGCGCTCGCGCGGCGGGCTTTGCGCGCCGGTCCGAAAGGCGACTGAACGCATGGCGCTGCGGCGGGTCGGTTGCGGCCGCGCCGGCGCGGTCAGCCAGCGGTCTTGCGGATGCGCTCGATCAGGCCGGTGGTCGAGCGATCGTGGCGGAACGGCAACGAAACGACCCGCCCACCCCGCAGCCGCACCTCGGCGGCGCCGACGATCCGCTCCTGCGGCCAGTCGCCGCCCTTGACCAGAACGTCCGGGCGAAGCTGCACGATCAGATCGATCGGCGTATCGGCATCGAACCAGGTCACGAGATCGACCGCGGCGAGCGCGGCGATCACGGCGGCGCGATCCTCCAGACGGTTGATCGGGCGCTCGTCGCCTTTGCCCAGGCGCCTGACCGACGCGTCGGTGTTCAGTGCCACGATCAGGCTTGCGCCGAGCGCGCGTGTCTGCGCAAGATAGGTGACATGGCCGCGGTGCAGGAGATCGAAGCAGCCGTTGGTGAAAACGAGCGGCCGCGGCAGAGCGGCGGCACGAGCCGCAACCGATTCCGGCGCGCACAGTTTGGCTTCGAACGAGGGATCGGGCGCGTCCATTACGCGGCAAGCGCCGAGGCGCTGCGTCCTAATTGACGTATTCGAACACCGTCACGACCTTCTTCACGCCCTCGGTCGTGCGCGTCAGTTGGGAGGCATCCTTGGCTTCCTGCTGGCGCACCAGGCCGAGCAGGTAAACCACGCTGTTTTCGGTGACGACCTTGACGTGCAAGGGATTGAAGCGCTGCGCGTCGACGAAACGCGCCTTCACCTTCGAGGTGATGTAGGAGTCGTTGGCGCGGTTGGACAATGTGGTCGGTATGCCGACGGTCAGCTCGTTGGTGACGCTGCGCACGTTAGCCACCGAGTGGGCGATGCGCTCGATACCGCGCTTCACCTCCTCGGTCGGCACCTCGCCGGTCAGGAGCACCATGCGGTTGTAGCTGGTGACGTTGAGGTGCACGCGATCCTTGTACTTTTCCGAGACCTGGTTGCCGGTCTTGAACTCGATACTCTGATCTTCGGTGATCGTGCCGAGTGTGCGCCGGTCCTCGGCAGCCATCACGCCGGCGCCCGCACCGGTCACCATGACGGCGGCACAGCCGGACAACAGCGCAGAGAGGAGCAGCAACGCGATCAGGGCGACACGAGGCATATCAGCGGACTCCGAGTAACAGGCAATCGATGCCATCGCACAGGCAGTGCAGGGTTAGAAGGTGTACTTCCTGGATGCGTGCCGTCACCATCGACGGCACGCAGATGTGGATATCGCCCCGGGCCAGCTCGGAGAGCATGGCACCACCGCCGCGTCCGGTGAGCGCCACCACGGTCATTTGCGCTTCGTGCGCGGCGTGAAGCGCTGCGATCACGTTGCGTGAATTGCCGCTGGTCGAAATGGCGAGCAGCACGTCGCCGGGATGGCCGAGCGCGCGCACCTGGCGCGAGAACACCTGCTCGTAGTCGTAATCGTTGGCGATCGAGGTCAGCGTCGAGGTGTCGGTGGTGAGCGCAATCGCGGCCAGCCCGGGCCGCTCGGCTTCGAAACGGTTCAGCAGCTCGGAGGAAAAGTGCTGCGCATCCGCGGCCGAGCCGCCGTTGCCGCAGGAAAGGATCTTGCCGTCGTCGCGCAGGCAGGCGACCATGCGTTCGATCGCATCCGCGATCGGCCCCGCAAGCTCCTCCATGGCGCTGAGCTTCAGATTGGCGCTGTCGCGAAAATTCCCGGTGATGCGTTCGGCGAGGTCCATCGAGCGGCCGGTGATCGAGGCGGTGCAAGCATAGTCGCTAAGCCAGCAGCAGGGCAAGTTCTCGCGCTTCGTGTACGACGTCACCGGGCATCTGGAGCGGGTGGACGATCCGGCGCAAGGCGCACCGGCCAACGATTCGCGCTCGATCCGCTCCGATGCGCAGGGGCTGATCGTGATCCGCGACGAGCTGGCCCAGGACGCCTACAAGGACGGGCAGACGCTGTCGATCCCGGATCGGTGCAACAAGAGATCAAGGGCGGCGAAACAGCCTGTTGTATTCGAAAGGCCGGACAACCTTTGCCGTGATCCTGGACGCTGCGCTGTGCCTGGGGTTGATCAGGGAGGCCCATTCCTCCGGAACGATGACCGAGGGCACCATCAAGACCGGCGACCTCAGCGAGGCCAACCAGTCCGATCCGATCTTGACGCTGGCGTGACCGGCTGGAATGGCAGCCCATGTGACCGGCAATTTCGAGACGCCCAACTCTTCGCGCTGTGCCCATATGTCGTTGGGCACGTCGATCTCGACCAAGTACCGATTCAAAGGCAATCCGGCGTCATCGACGTGTGTGGCAGTCTCGAGTACGGCGATCGCGATCGTCGGCGCGCTGTAGACGACCGGTTCCTTGTCACCGTTCCATCGCCCTGGGTTCTTGGCGGCACCGCCGCCGCTAAGGTCATCGGCTCTATACTCGCGTGTCTCTGCGGCAATTCGCCACAGCTTCACTGATAGGCTCCGCTTTCGATAGAGCCCAATAATCGGCCGACGACTTCGATACCGGTGGGCGTGTCGAGCAAGTCCGCGGGCTTGCGACCACCGAGAGACGGCTGAGGGCGCTCGATCCACAGCCCCAGCCACTTGGCTGCGTCAAAGTCCCTGGCTTCCGGCGCCGTGCTGTTGGCGACGATCTCCTGGGCGATCCCAAGCAGCTTTACCATGCCGATCGCGGCCTGGCCTCCGCTGCCCGCAACCATCTCGCCGGCCGCCGCCTTTTTCTCCGCAGTGGCTTTCGGGATCCCGAGAATGGAGAAAATTCTCGATGAAGGAATGCCCATGCGCTTGGAGAGATCCTTGATGAAGGCCCCGACAACGCCGGCTCTCTCGATCTCGACGACTTGCATCGGGGTGGCGTTGACAACTTGGCGCACGTAGTCGTCAACGCCTTTGCTCGAATGATAGGCAATTGCGACCCGGTGCTTGCCTTCACCAGCGCTCGCACGCACGGACTTGACGGAGATCGTTCCGCGCGGGGCAGGATCTTTTGGACGCGCGCTCCAAGCGAGACTCTTCCTTCCGCGGCGTCGGGGCTTTCCTAAGGCAACCGACTTGTCAGCAGCCTGCGACATGGTTTTGTCCTGTGTCGTCTATAACGATGCTAATTATAGACTCATAATGGACAAGTGAAAAATTAGATGGTCCCATCCGCAATGGGACTGCCGCTCAGGGGGTTGGTGGGGTCTTACGCGGCGTCGTGGAAGATGATGCCGAGGGTGCGGCGATGGCCGGTGGTAATGCGGCTGACGCCGTGCCGCATGTTGACGCGGTAATAGCCGCGCGTTCCCTCCACCGGGCGGTGATGTACGGCGAAGACCACTGCATCGCCCTTGCCGAGCGGTACGACTTGCGGCCGCGACTGCATGCGGGGACGTTGCTCGGTCAGCACGAACTCGCCGCCAGTGAAATCTTTACCCGGCTCCGATAGCAGTATCGCGAGCTGCAGTGGAAACACATGCTCACCGTAAAGGTCCTGGTGCAGGCAGTTGTAGTCGCCCGCGCCGTAGTCGAGCATCAGCGGCGTCGGCCGCGTCTGCCCTGCACCGTGGCAGCGCTGGATGAATTCGGCATGCGAATGCGGATACTGCACCTCGATACGCATCGCCTCATTCCACCGATTGGCGATCGGCGCCAGTTTCGCCCACGCGTGCGTTCGCAACTCGGCCACGAGCGGCGGAAGCGGATAACTGAAGTACTTGTACTCGCCCTTGCCGAATCCATGGCGGGACATTACGACTTTGCTGCGAAAAAGCTGCTCGTCTCCATAGAGTGCTGCAACCTGATCGCACTCGTCATCATTCATAAGGCCCCGAATGATGCTCGAACCGTCCGCGTCGAGGTCAACACCGATTCGATCCCGGTCCTGGCTGCCGATGCGGATGTCCATGCCCGGCAGCGGCCGAAGTTCTTCAACCGTCGCGACTCGGCTCATCGCGCAGCCTCACGCTGCAGCAGCTCGCGCTTACGTTCGACCCCCCAGCGATATCCCGATAACCCGCCGTCGTTTCTCACAACGCGGTGACAGGGGATGGCAACGGCAAGCCTGTTCGATGCGCAGGCTTGGGCGACGGCGCGTGCCGCACCGGGCGTGCCGATACGCTGTGCGATCTCGGAGTAGCTCGCCGTGGTGCCAAAGGGGATTTTTCGCAGCGCCTCCCAGACGCGCTGCTGGAACGCAGTACCGCGAACGTCCAGCGGCAGGTCGAGACCGATGCGTGGTGACTCGACGAAACCGACTACCTTGGCGATGAACTGCTCGAACTCCCTGTCTCCGCCGATCAGGTTCGCTTTCGGAAACTGGTCCTGCAGTTCGCGCGCCACCATCTCCGGATCGTCGCCTAG
>WHTS01000083.1:13910-28124 GCA_009377585.1 Betaproteobacteria bacterium | reverse complement strand
GGCTAGTGACGCTTGCCGGCCGGTATGGTGACCGGCAGTGCCACCACTTCGATGCCTTCCTCGCGCAGCTCGCCCACTTCCTGCGCCGAGGCCGTGCCCCGAATCTTGCGTTCCGGGCTCTCGCCGTAGTGGATCTTGCGCGCTTCCTCGGGAAATTCGCGCCCGACATCCTCGGTGTTCTTGACCACGTATTCGACCACCTTGGCCAGGACCGAGGAACGGAAGTTGGCGTATTGCGGCCGCGCGGGCGGGGCCGCGTCGTCCGGCTCGGACTTGACGCTGCGATCGCTCACCCGGGTGTTGACGTAGGAAGCGGCCGGAACCTTGACCACCTGGCTGTCGCCGCACATCGGGCAGGCAATGTAGCCTTGGCTGCGCTGCTGTTCGTAGTCCGCGCCGGAGGCAAACCATCCTTCGAAGCGATGGTCGTTGGCGCAGAGCAGATCGAATACTTTCACGGTCATTGGTGTCCGGATCAGCCCCATACTATCAGATGCGTAGTTCCCACACGCTGTAACGGCCGCCGCTTGCGGGACTTGACGGGCAAGGCGTGATCGCTCGTGGCCGTTGCGCGGTAGCCCGTCCGGCGCTCGCTGCTATACTGCGCCCGACTCCACCCGCCGCCGGCGCGGAGCGGCTTCGAGCAGGGTTTCCTACGGCGTGTTTCATTCCATGCGCGCGCTCGCGCTGCGAGCGTTGATTTCCGCCGCGGTGCTGCTGCACCCGGCAGCCGCCGGCGGCTTCGACGCGCCCGAGCCCTACAAGCCGGAAATTGGCCAGGCCGGCAAGGACGTGATCTGGGTCCCGACGCCGCAGCGCGCGGTCGAGCGCATGCTCACGCTGGGGAAAGTCGGGCCGGACGATTTTCTGATCGACCTCGGCTCGGGCGACGGGCGCATCGTGATTGCCGCAGCGAAGCGCTACGGCGCCCGGGGCTTCGGCGTCGATCTCAATCCCGACATGGTGAAGCTTTCGCAGCACCGGGCACGCCAGGCCGGCGTCGCGGATCGGGCCAGGTTCTACGTTCGGGACATTTTCCAGACCGATCTCACGCCGGCGACGGTCGTCACGCTCTATCTGCTGCCGGAGCTCAACATGCGGCTGCGGCCCAAGCTGCTCGAACTTGCGCCCGGTACCCGTATCGTCGCCAACGCCTTCGACATGGGCGAGTGGGAAGCCGACGAGTTCGACGCGCAAACCGCGAGCGCCTTGCGGTTATGGATCGTGCCGGCGCAGGTTGTCGGACAGTGGGCCTGGGCGGAAATGCGCAATGGGCGCACGCAACGCGTCGAGCTCGAACTGAATCAGCAATTCCAGCGCGTCAGCGGATGGGCGAGCACCGGCAAGCAGCGCTTTCGGATCCGCAATGCCCGCTTGCAAGGCGCGCGTTTGCGCTTCACGCTGCTCGAAGAGCAACGGCCCGGCTACGGCGTGCGTTACAACTACACCGGCCGCGTGCTGGGCGATACCATCGAAGGCGAAGTCAGCAGCAGCGAAGCCGTGAAACCGCTGCGCTGGCTCGCAACCCGGCGAATTCGGCCCGCGCCGGGCAAGTCGTGAGAAGTAGTATCCAGCGACATCGACTTCCAACAAGCCAGCAAGCGAGCGCAACACCATGAAGGCACCTCTCGAAGGCATCCGAATCGTCGACATGACCTCGGTTGTGGTCGGCCCCCTGTGCACGCAGATGCTGGCAGACTACGGCGCCGACGTCATCAAGCTCGAGGCCCCGCCCGGCGGCGATATCGCACGCACCCTCGCCGGTCGCGGCGTCACGCCACTCATGTCGGGCAAGTTCGTGCAGCTGAACCGCAACAAGCGCTCGCTCGCGCTGGATTTGAAGAAGCCCGGAGGCAAGGAGGCCGTGCAGCGGCTGCTGAAGACTTCGGATGTGCTGGTGTGGAACGTGCGTCCGCCGGCGATGGCGCGACTGGGCCTGGCGTACGAAGACGTGAAGGCCGTCAATCCGCAGATCATCTATGTCGGCATGTTCGGCTTCGGCCAGGACGGGCGCTATCGCAACAAGCCGGCGTACGACTCGATCATCCAGGGTTCGGCCGGGGTGGCGGCGCTCAACCACATGGCACTGGGCGAACCGCGCTATCTGCCGATGGTGATGGCCGATCGCAGCGTCGGTCTCATCGCCACGCAGATGATCCTGCTCGCGCTGTTTCACCGCAGCCGCAGCGGCGAAGGCTCCGCGATCGAGATCCCGATGTTCGAGAACATGGCCAAGTACGTGCTCGAGGAGCACATGTACCTCAAGACCTTCGAGCCGCCGTTGGGGCCGGTGGGCGATCCGCGCCTGATCGACCCGAACGCCCGGCCGCTCAAGACCAAGGATTCGTGGGTCTGCATCACCGCCAACACCAACGCCCAGGCGTTTGCGGTGTTCGACGCGATCGGCCGCCCGGAACTGAAGGACGATCCGCGCTTCAACAGCGTGGCCGCGCGCTTCAAGAACGTGCGCGACTACTTCGCCATCCGCGCCGAGGGGCTGCTGCAGAAGACCACCGCCGAGTGGGTCGAGATCTTCGATCGTCTCGACGTGCCGGCGATGCCTTACCACACGCTCGACAGCCTCATGCAAGACCCGCATCTGGCGGAAATCGGGTTCTTTCAGATGCGCCAGCATCCGACCGAAGGCGAGATCCGCAACATGCGACTGCCTAACAAGACCTCGTTCAGTCCTCGCGCCGCGTGGCAAGGAGCGCCCAAGCTCGGCCAGCACAGTCTGGAGGTGCTGCAGGAGGCGGGGTTGAGCGAGAGCGAGATCGCGGCGCTGGTCGATAACGGTGGGGTCATCGACGGGCGGCTCGACAAGTAAATCGCGCTGCCGGTCACGGCGGTCGCTTGGGCAGCTGCGGTTCAGTCCGCCTGCGCGAGCTTGAGCCGCCGTTCGCGCACTGCCCCGGCGAGCATGTCGAGCACGCGCACGGTGTCCTCCCAGGCGATGCAGCCGTCGGTGATGCTGACGCCATATTCCAGCGGCTTGCCCGCGACCAGATCCTGGCGCCCGGCTACCAGGTTCGATTCGACCATGGCGCCGACGATGCGGTTTTCCGCTTGCGCCACCTGGCGCGCGACTTCGGCCATGACTTCGACTTGCAGCTGATATTGCTTGCGGCTGTTGCCGTGGCTGGCATCGACCATCACTTGCGGCGTCTGGCCGGCAGCCGCCAGCTCGGCGCACGCGGAGGCAACCGATGCGGCGTCGTAGTTCGGTTCCTTGCCGCCGCGCAGGATGAGATGGCAGTCCTCGTTGCCGGTGGTTTCGACCACTGCCGAGCGGCCGGCCTTGGTGACGCCGAGGAAGCGGTGCGGATGGCGTGCTGCCCGAATGGCGTCGACCGCGATGCGCACGTTGCCGTCGGTGCCGTTCTTGAAGCCGATCGGGCACGACAGACCGGAGGCGAGCTCGCGATGGACCTGGCTTTCGGTGGTGCGCGCGCCGATCGCACCCCAGGCGGCCAGGTCGGCCAGGTATTGCGGCGTGATCGGATCGAGGAATTCCTGGCCGGTGGGCAGGCCGAGGCTGTTGATGTCGATGAGGAGCTTGCGCGCCAGGCGCAGGCCCTCGTTCACGCGGTAGGTGCCGTCCAGCGCCGGGTCGTTGATGAGGCCCTTCCAGCCGACCGTGGTGCGTGGCTTCTCGAAATAGACCCGCATCACCACCAGCAGATCGGCTTCGAGCCGCTTTGCCTCGCCCGCCAGGCGGCGGGCGTAATCGAGCGCAACGGCTTGGTCGTGAATCGAGCACGGGCCGACCACGGCGATCATGCGATCGTCCGCCCCGGTCAGGGCCCGATGGATGGCCTGGCGGGCACTGCGCGCCGTCGCCGATACCGCCGCGGTGGCCGGAAGCTCTTCGAACAACGTTTCAGGGGACACGAGCTCGTCGATCTCGCGCACGCGCAGATCGTCGATCGGCTCGGTAATCGAGGCCTGCATGATGTTCCTTCCCAGGGCCTGAACACTCATCTTGCCTGGCACGGACTCGGTCGTGCCGTAGCGGGTTGCCGCCTCTCGATATGTTAGGCGGGCGGCATCGTATCGCGCACCGAGCTTCGCTCCGACACTCGGGCGAACCAGGTTTTCAGGCCGGGGTGCGATGCGCGCCAATCGATATCGGGATAGCGGAAGTCGAGGTAGCCGAGCACGCAGGCCGCTGCGATCTGCCCGATACCGAACCGGTCGTTCCAGGAGCCGTGCTCATGCGCCAGGGCACCGAGCCCGCCGTCGATCTTGCGCCGCTGGCCCGCGATCCAGTCGTTCCATCGCAACGGCTCCGGCCGCACTGCGGTCTCGTAGCGCGTGAGCACCGCCGCATCCAGGATGCCGTCGCAAAGCGACTGCAGGCGCAGCGCGTTCCAGCGCTCCGGACCGGACGCAGGGAACAGGCGCGCGCTCCCCAGCGAGGCGAGATACTCCGCGATGACCCTCGAATCGTACAGAGTCGACCCGTCGTCGAGGATGAGCGCCGGAATCTTCACCAATGGGTTGGCGCCGGCCAGATCCGCATTCGGCGTTACCGGCGAGACGGCGGTTTCGATCTCCTCCGGGCGTTGCGGAAGGCCCGCTTCGCGGGCCACGATGCGTACCTTGCGGGCAAAGGGCGAGGCCGGGTTGACGCGCATGCGCATGACGAGACTCCTGTGGAACTAAGATCGTATGCGCGCATGCTAACCTGAGCATTGCGTGCCGGCAATGCGGGATACGGACGAGGCCCAAGCGGCCGAGGAACTCGACGAAGACCATGCCAAGCGAACCATTGATTGCGGTATTCACCAAGAACCGCACCAACCCGGCTTATGCGGGGGCTCGGCTCGGCGCCGATCGGACTGCGCAGCGGCTCGGCGCCCGGACATGCCACTTCGTGCCCGAAGCGCCGGACGACATCGACCAGCAGATCGCGCTGGTGGCACAGGCTTTGCAAGCCCGCCCGGATGCGTTCGTTTTCACCCCCGTGCATGAAAGTGCGGTGGACGGCGCAATCGGCTCGATCGATGCAGCCGGCATCCCGCTGGTGAATTTCATCAATCGCATGCACCGCGGCAATCGCATCGCCTTCGTCGGCTCGGACGACCGCGCGCTCGCGATCGCCGTGGCCCAGCGGCTGTTCGTGCATTTGAATGGCACGGGCAACGTGGTCGTCATGCAGGGCACGCCCGGCTCGATCACCAGCCGGACGCGGCTCGAAGGATTTCTCGAGGCTGCCGGCCGCCATCCCGGCATCGTCATCGTGGCGCAGTGCGCGGGCGACTATCAGCAAGAAACCGCCCAGCAGGTGACGCAGGAGCTTCTTGCGCGCGGCGTCCGGATCGACGGCCTGCTATGCGCCAACGACGTCATGGCGCTCGGGGCCATCGACGCGATGACCGCGGCCGGCCGAATGATCCCGGTGGTGGGAGTCAATGCGCTGCCGGAAGCGATCACTGCAATCAAGCGCGGGATGCTGCTCGCGACCGTGGACTTCGATGCGACCAAGATGGGCCGCGTCGCGACCGAGGCCGCGATCCGGCATCTGCGCGGCGAGCGCGTGCCGGCGCAGATCCTGCTGCCGGTGCAGGTCGTGGATGCGTCCAACTGCGCGCCCTGGGAGCGGCCGCTCGGTGAGCGCGAGTGTCCTCTCTGGGAAGATGTCGTCGCGTCGGTTTGAGTTGTGCAGGTGGACACGCCACCAAAATGCGAGGAGGGATGGTTCGAGGGCGAGAACCACACCACCTCGCCCGCATTCGCGGGCACCCCGCCTCGTGAGCAGTATTAGCCCGCAGGCGGGCAGGCGCAGTTAAGAAACCTGGTTGGGTTTCTTGAGAGAGGCGGGGAGAGAAGATGTTCCCCTCCTCGTCGAGGAGGGGCGGGACGCGACGTGGAACGTCGCGGACGGGGTGGTCCAAACCGAGAACCACACCACCCCGGCGCTTCCCGCCACCCGCCCGAGAGGCGGGGAAAAGGGCGGCCAACGAGCGGCTACTTCTTCCCCGGCGCCGGCTTCTCCGGCTCTTCGATGAAGCGCGAGCGGCTGCGCAACAGCGGCGCGAGCATCTTGCGGTCGACCACGAATACCCACTGGTCGAAGGTCTTCTCGCGCGCAAGCTGAGCCTCCAGGCGCTTGAAGCGCTCTTCGTGCTCCTTGTCGCGCTTTTCCTTCTCTTCCGGCTTTTCGTCCTTGACCGGCTTGCGCTCGCTGCGCTTCACGTCACCGGTCACGGCGAGCGTGAAGTGCATGTGCGCATCGTCGCCCGGCTTGGGCGCCGCCTGCATCGTGTAGCTCCAGCCGTCGAAGGTTTCCGCCGTGATGCGAGCGGGTTTTTCCAGCTGGGCCGGTTTCAAATCGGGCGCGACGTCGACGAACGAGAGGGTATACAGCGCGTTGGTGGCGCTGACCGCCGCCGACGGATTGGTCTGGTCGGCGCGCACACCAGCCAGAAGCCAGTCGCCGGATTCCTCTTCCCGTGACAGCTCATAGCTCGTGGCTGGATCGCCGCTGTCGACTTTCAGGTGCTTGATCCGGTCGACCTTGGCGAATTCCTTCGAGATCCACTTCTGCGCATCGGGCACGACGTTGTTCATCGGGTCGGACACCACCATCAGCGTCTTGGGATCGGCGCCGGTCACCAGGTAGCGGCCGTCGGGCTGGCCCTTGTCGAAGCCTTTGACCTGCAGCGGCGGCTTGCCCAGATGCTTCCTGCCCAGGTACAGCGTGGCGAGGACCTTGCCTTCCTTGTCGCGGAACTCGAGCAGCGTGGACGCGCCCTCTTCAGCTTCGGGCGGCGCCA
This sequence comes from Betaproteobacteria bacterium, assembly GCA_009377585.1. Taxonomy (NCBI): domain Bacteria; kingdom Pseudomonadati; phylum Pseudomonadota; class Betaproteobacteria; species Betaproteobacteria bacterium. The sequence goes on along the minus strand of WHTS01000083.1, from coordinate 21,345 downwards.
CGTCGACGCGGGGACGCTGTGCCTCGGTAATCGGCTCGCTCTGGACGACCTTCCACTCGCGTGCCTTGAACGTGAGCTCGGAGACGAGAGCGGGGTCGGCCGGGAAGCCGCCGCGCTCCTTCACCCGCCATGTGCCGTCCTGGTATACGACATTGAGCTCGTCCTTCTTGTGCTTGATATGGATTTGCGCGATCTCGCTCACGTCGAGCTTCGGCAGCACGCGTTCGCCCAGGCGCTTGTCGGGGCCGCTCCAGGCATCGATATCGCGCTTGAACATGACCACGCCGATGCCGCCGATCACCAGCACCAGCAGCAGCAGAACGAGAACGTGCTTGCGACTCATGGCTGTACCTGCCTCCTGCGGGCGAGCGCGATGCCCACGCCGATGAGCACGATGAGAAGGGGCATCGCGCCGATGTTGATCACCTTGCTCCAGAACTGCAGCGATTCGACGTCCTGGCGCAAGTCACGGCGCAGCGTCTTCAGCTCCCCGCGCGTTTCGGTCGCACGCTTGCGGAATGCGTCGACCTCGTCCTGCTGCTCGGGCGTGAGCACCACCGGTCCCTTGTCCTTCGCGTCGCCGCGTCGCCTTTGAATGTCTTCGAGCGTCGTCTGGGTCTGCTGCAGATCGTCCTCGAGCGCCTTGATCTTGCCCAGGTACGCTTCCTGCGCCTTGGATTCCATCTCCCGCACCACGGTCAGCGGCCGCGTGAACGCGGCGCGACTGCGCAGCCCGATCAGGTTGTGATCCGAAGCGAGCTGCTCGACCAGGCTCTGCGCGAGGTTCAGGTTGCCGTTGCGCGGGACGATGACGCGCTGGCCGAACACATCCTGGATGTCGACCGCGGCATTGTCGGTGAGCATGTCGGCGTCGGCGACCAGAACGACGGTCGTTTCTTCCTTCGCTTCCTTCAGATGCGGCGCGGCCGGCTCGGGCTTCTTCGCCTCGACGCCTTTCTCCTTATCCTTCTCTTTTTGCATCTCCGCGTACGGATCCTTCGGCCGTCCGTCCGGGAACGCGCTCTTGAACTTGCCCGTCAGCCGTATGCCGAGGGGTTGCTCGGTGTTGGTCGGCTCGAAGCCCTTGGTCGAGGGCTCGCCGGTGAGGGTGGCGATGATGAGATCGACCGGCATGTTGTTGGGCGAGCTGTGGAACAGCACCGACATGTCCAGACCTTCGACGGGCTTGCCCTTGAAGTAGCCGCCGAACGCATACAGCAGGGAGCCGAGCTGGCTGGTGACCGGGTCGTCCGGGTTGAGCGCGCTGCCTGTGAGGTTGAGCAGAGTCGGCAGCAGGCGCGGACCTTCGCCGCTCGTATAGGTCATGTCAGCCAGGACCTTGGACATGTCCATGTCCAGGCCCCACGCCTTCAGCAAGGCATAGAGCGAGGACTGGCCGGCTTGCGATCCGCCGAATGGATTCTGCATGTCGCGCTGCTGGTCGAAGTACATGTACGGATCCATGAAGGCGATCAGCTTGCCGCCGCGCATGATGAACTGGTCGATCGCGTATTGCGTGGTTTCGGTGATGTCGCGCGGATGGATGACGAGCAGCACCCGGATTTCAGGGTCGACCGTCTCCGCGTTCATCGAAACCTCTTTCAGCTCGAAGTCGCGCTGGAGCTCGGAGATGAGCACCCACGGCTCGGTGAGGCCCTTCTTCTCCTGCATCGCGAGCGGCGAAAGGCCGCGGCCGAACACGGGGACCGCGCTCATCACGCCCACAACCGGCTTCTTGGCCGTCGACACCCGCGCCACCGCCCGCGTCAGATCGTATTCGAGCAGGCGTTCGCGCTCCGGGGTGAGAACCGGGATGGCGACCTTGTCGTCGAGCTGGCTCACCGACAGGCCGAGGTAGAACTTTTCGCCCGTGTTGAGCATCTGGCCTTCGATGCCGTCGAGCATCGCCGACTCCTCCGCGTCCGAGTCGGGCTGCGGGTTGTATTTCTCGACGATGACTTTGCCTCTGGAGACTGAGCTGAACTCGTTCAGCAGATCTTCCACCCGCTGGGCGTAGGTTCTCAAGCCGACCGGAGTGGCTTCGCCCTGCGTGTAGTAGTAGCGAATCTTCACCGGCGATTCGAGCTGGGTGAGAATCGCCCGCGTGCCCTCCGAGAGCGTGAATACCTTGCCTTCGGTCAGGTCCGCGCGCGCGCGCAGCGGCGAGAAGATGTAGTTCAGCGCGATCAGAATCAGCGCGAGCGCGATCACTCCGGCAGTGGAGTACAGGAAGGTTTGCAGTCCTTTCTTTTGCATGTGTCCCTCCTAGCCTGGATATTTCATCGGGGCACGCGATGATGGCGAGTCGAGTTGCGAGTCAGTTTGGGCTCGGCCGGCGCAGTCAATAGCTAGCCTATTGGCAAGACAGGCATGCCCAAAATGGCCGCAAATCGGCCGCCAGCGCGTTTGCAGGCCGACGGTGCAAAATGCTTTGTTATCCATGGATACCTTATCGCTTGTGAATCAAGACATCGTCCCAACCGGGCCGGCCCGGTGAAATATCCAGGCTAGCCCGCGCGCAAGCCGCGGATGATGACGCCGGTGGTGAAGAGCGCGAAGCCGATCAGCGACGCGAAGAACACGACGTCACGCACGTCCAGAATGCCGCGCTGGAATGCGTCGAAATGGGTCATGACCGAGAACGAGGCCACGACGTGCACGAATTGCGGGCTCGCCCAGCGCGACAGCAGATCGGTCACCGGGTTGTAACCGCACAGGATGAGAAAGAGCAGGATCAGCACCGAGAGGATGAAGCTGATCACCTGGTTGCGCGTCATGGCCGAGGTCATGCAGCTCACCGCCAGGTACGAGCCCGCGAGCAGGGCGCTGCCGACGTAGCCCGAGGCGATGACTCCGTTGTCCGGATCGCCCAGCCAGTTGACCGTGATGATCACCGGGAAGGTGAGCGCGAGCGCGATCGCGAGGAAGATCCACGAGGCGAGGAACTTGCCGACGATCGCCTGCCAGGTCGCGATCGGCAGGGTGAGCAGCAGTTCCATCGTCCCGAGCCGCCGCTCTTCCGACCACAGCCGCATGCCCACGGCGGGCACCAGGAACAGATACAGCCAGGGGTGCCAGGTGAAGAACGACACCAGCGAGGCTTCGCCGCGCTCGAAGAAGTTGCCGACGGTGAATGTGAAGAACCCGGTCAGCAGCAGGAAGATCACGAGGAAGACATAGGCCACCGGCGAGACGAAGTAACCCACGAGCTCGCGCTTGACGATCGTCATGACGCCTCCGCTCATGGCCGCACCTCCTCTTGCAGCCGGCGCGCAAGCGCCTCGACGTTCCCCTCTCCCTCCGGGAGAGGGGCTAGGGGTGAGGGGGAAAACCTCACGAGGCTCGGGAAGCCGCTCATGGCCGCACCTCCTTCATCGTGTCGGGCAGCGTGATCGAGCGGAACACTTCGTCGAAGTGGCCTTCCTCGGTGCGCAGATCCTCGATGCGCCATTGGCGTTGTGCGACCAGCTCCATCACCGCGCGCACCAGCTCGGGCTTGCGTTCGGGCGCGTGCGGATAAGCGCGCACCGTTGCTTGGTCGGGTGTCTCGACCAGGGTCTCGACGCGCGCGACGCACTCGATGGCGCTCAGCCCTTCGCTCAACTGTGCCGCGGTGACGCCGGAAACCACGACCGACACCGCGCCGGCGAGGTGCGAGCGGCGGCGCAGCTCGTCCGGCGTTCCGTTCGCGACGATCTTGCCGCGATCGATGATGATGACGCGCGAGCAGGCGGCGTCGACTTCTTCCAGGATGTGGGTCGAGAAGATGATCGCCTTGTTGGCGCCCATGCGCTTGATGAGGTTGCGCACTTCGTGCTTCTGGTTCGGATCGAGCCCGTCGGTGGGCTCGTCCATGATGAGGATGTCGGGATCGTGAATGATCGACTGAGCGAGGCAGGTGCGGTGCCGATAGCCCTTGGAGAGCGTGTCGATGTTCTGGTAGAGCACGTTCTCCAGCATGCAAAGCTCGACCGCGCGGTTGACGGAGCGCTTGCGCGCATCGCCCGAGATGCCGCGCATCTCGGCCGTGAAGTGGAGGAACCCGCGCACGCTCATGTCGGTATACGACGGCGCGTTCTCCGGCAGATAGCCGATCAGGCGCTTGGCCGGAATCGGATTGGAGAGCATGTCGTAGCCGCCGACCTGGATGCGACCCGTGGTCGGCGGAATGAAACCCGTGACCATGCGCATCGTGGTGGATTTGCCGGCCCCGTTGGGACCGAGGAAGCCCAGTACTTCGCCCCGCTCGACATTGAACGACACGTCGTTCACCGCGAGCTTGGGGCCGAAATTCTTGACGAGATTTTCGACCTTGATCATTGCTTGCCCTCTAGTCGACGATCGGTTTGGCCGAGGTCATCCGGATGTCATAACGGGCGTCCGGTGGCGGCGTCGGATTCCGATCGCACTCCTCCGTGTGCTTACGCAATGCTTACGTGTCTCTTACGCGAGATTCCATATCTCGCTGAATTACCGCGCAAACTGAAAGCGGCGAAGTCTACACGATAAGCTCGGCGAGGCCAAAACCAGGGACCGCCGCGGCGGTTCGAAGTTCGCGCCACCCGCGCATGCGGCGGCCGGCGCCTCCATGAGGTCGCGCCCCGGCGACGCCTATAATCGCGCCTGATCAACCAGCGAGCAGAGGATTGCGCAATGGCCAACAGGGGCGTCACCATCATCGGTGGCGGGATCATGGGCGGGGACATCGCAACCAGCTTCGCCGTGGCGGGCTGGGACGTGCACGTGATGAGTCCCTCGCAGAAGACGCGCGACGCACTGCCCGGGCGCGTGGCCAAGGGGCTCGAGCGGCTGGGCGCCGACGCAGCACTCGGCTCCGCAGTGCGCGCGTACACGCAGCTTGCAGAGCTCCCATGGAGCTCGATCGAGCTCGTCATCGAGGCCGTCACCGAAGACCTCGCGCTCAAGCATCGCGTGTTCGCCGAACTGGAAACGCTCGCACGTCCCGACGTGCCGCTCGCGACCAACACCTCGAGCTTCCCCGTCACCGAGATCGGCAAGCACCTGCGCACGCGGGCCCGGGTCTGCGGCGCGCATTTCTTCATGCCGGCGCACATCGTTCCGCTGGTCGAAGTGATTTGCGCCGAGTTCACCGACCCGGCGGTGGCCGAGCAGGTGGAAGCGACCATGAAGTCGGCCGGCAAGGTTCCGGTAGTGGTGAAGAAGGACATCCCCGGCTTTCTCGCCAATCGCATGCAGCATGCGCTCCTGCGGGAAGCGTTCTGGCTGCTCGACAACGGCATCGCGACCGCGGAAGGCATCGACGCCACCGTGCGTTACGGCTTCGGTTTCCGCTTCGTTGCCTGCGGTCCGCTCATGCAGAAGGAGATGTCGGGCTGGGACACCAACTACTTCTCCGGCAGCAGCATTTATCCGAGCCTGTCGAATGCGTCCGCGCCGCCCGAGATGCTGAGGACGATGGTGCAGAAGGGCGAGATCGGCATGAAGGCCAGGAAAGGACTGTGGACCTGGTCCGAAGACGAAATTGCGCGCGAGAAGACCAAGTACGAAAAGGCGCTGCACGCCGCTTTCGAGATTTTGCAGTCGGAGCAGAAGTAGTTCTGGACCACCCCGTCCGCGACGTTGTCGCGTCCAGCCCCTCCTTCGCAGGAGGGGAATGTTTTGAATCTTCCCGGCCTCTCTCAAGAAACCCAACCAGGTTTCTTAACCGCGCCTGCCCGCCTGCGGGGCTAATACTGCTCATGAGGAGGGGAATGTTTTGAATCTTCCCGGCCCCCATGAGGAGGGGAATGCTTTGAATCTTCCCCGCCTCTCACGAGGCGGGGTGCCGGCGAAGGAGGCGGGGTGGTGTGGTTTTCGAAGCACCGCGCGCCGGCTGACAACTACCCCCGCTGACTCGAGTACGTCCCGCGTCCGATCGCGACCAGCCGCCCCTGCTCGTCGCTGACATCGACGTCGATCACCGCGGCAGTCTTTCCCGCGCGGCGCACACGTCCCGTACCGAGCAGCGAGTCGCCGACCGCAGGCCGCAGATAATCGATGCGCAGGTTCATCGTCGGCACTCCGCCGCCGACGGCCATGCCGATCGCGAAATCGCCCACGGTGTCGACGAACGAGGCGATCGGACCGCCATGGAACTGCTTGGTGCCGCGGCGGCGTTCCAGCTCGGGCCGCAGCGGCATGCGCACCTGGATTTCGGCTGCGTCGTGATCGACCGACACCACCTGCAAGCCGAGGAAGCCGATGAAGGGAGAGGCATCGAACAGCGCCTGCACTTCGGCCGCGCTCAGTTTCTCGCTCGCCGCTTCACTCATCGCTGCACCGCCTTGACTTCGACCGCACCAGTCTTTCGCTCGCTGCTTCGCTCATCGCTGCACCGCCTTGACTTGAACCGCGCTCAGTTTTTCGCTGGCTGCTCGCTCATTGCTACACCGCTTTCAGCACGACCTTGCCGAACACTTCCCGCTCTTCCAGCAGGCGGAACGCCTCGTTCACCTGTTCGAGCGGCAGCTCCCGGTCGATCGCCGGGTTCAGGCGCCCGTCGCGGATCATGTCGAGCAGCAGATGCAGGTCTTCACGCATCCAGCCGTTGGAGCCCAGCACCTGCAGCTCGAAGGTCCAGATGAAGCGCAGGTCTTCCTTCGGATCGTAGCCGGCGGTGGCGCCGCAGGTCAGCAGCCGGCCGCGACGATGCAAGGCGCGCAGCGATTTGACCCAGGTGTCGCCGCCGGTGAAATTCACCACCACGTCGACGCCGCCCTCGAACTTGCGCCGGTGCGGCTTGCCCCATTTCTCGAACACCCACTTCACGAAGTCCTGCTGCGTGTAGTCGACCAGGTGGTCGGCGCCGAGGCTGCCCAGGCGCTTCAATTTCGATTCGCTGGAAGCGCAGGCGATGACTTCGCAACCCGCGAGCTTGGCGAGCTGCACGCAGCAGGTGCCGACACCGCCCGAAGCGCCGAGGATGAGCACCCTCTCGCCCTGCTTCACCTGGCCGATCGTGTGCATCATGCGAACCGCCGTGCCGTACGCAACCGGCAGCGCGGCTGCGGCTTCGTACGAAACCTCGGCCGGTAATTCGACCAGGTGATGGGCGGGAACGGCACAGTATTGCGCCAGCCCGCCCGGGCGCATCTCGCCCAGCAGCCCGCCCGGTCCGACGCGGTCCACCGGATCCACCATGACGCGCTGGCCGACGCGCCAGTTGCCATCCACGCCCGGGCCGATTTCTGCGATCTCGCCGGCGAAATCGAGTCCCATGATGCACGGCATCGGCACCTTGATCCCCGGCATGCCGCGGCGGGTGAAGATGTCGTGATAGTTGAGCGTCGCGGCCTTGACCGCGATCACCACTTCGCCGGGTGCGGGCTTGGGATCGGGGAAGTCGTTCTCCACACCGATCGAGCCCGGCCCGCCGTGTTGGCGTATGACCGCCGCTTTCATTGCCTGATCTCTC
>WHTS01000083.1:0-13746 GCA_009377585.1 Betaproteobacteria bacterium | reverse complement strand
CGCGCAACCGCGATCTCCGACAGGGCCTTGCGATCCACCTTGTTGGTGCCGGCGAGCGGCAACGCGGGCATGAAGACGACTTGGCGCGGATGCTGGTAGGCGGGCGCATGCTCCAGCGCATAGCGCTTGACGTCGTCTTCAGTGAGCGTTGCGCCAGCGCGCAAGACCACGAACGCGAACGGCTTCTCGAACTTGATCTCGTCGGGCACCGGAACCACGCAGGCCTGCACGATATCCGGATGGGCTTCGAGCATGTGCTCCACTTCGCCCGGATAGATGTTCTCGCCGCCGCAGACGAACATGTCGTCGGTGCGGCCGACAAAGTAGTAGGCGCCTTGCGCGTCGCGGCGGAAGACGTCGCCCGAGATGTACCAGCCCTCCGGCGTGAGCACCTCGCGCGTCTTTTCGGGCAGGTTGATATAGCCCTTCATGTTCGCCGGCGTGCGTATCCACAGCACCCCTTGGTCGCAGTCGTGGCCTTGCGCATCCACAAGGCGCACTTCGACCTCCGGGAACGGCCAGCCGAGCGCCAAGTCGGGCTTCTTGCGCCCGTCCCGCGAAGGACCGAACATCACCGGCCCCGCTTCGGTCGTGCCGTAGGCATTGGTCACGGTCGCGCCCGAGAAGAGGTGGCGAATATCGTCGATCAGCTTCTGCGTCACCGGTGCCGACCCCATGCGTACCGTGCGCACGCTGCGCACGTCGGTCTTCGCCAGCGTTTCCTGTTCCCGCACCGCGAGCGCCATCATGGTCGGGACCGAGGTGATCCAGGTGACCTGGAAGCGGCCGATCGCCTCGACGTAACGGCGCGCATCGAACTGCGGCAACAGCACCATGCTCGCATGCGCGGCAAAGACGAACTTCGACGTGCCGAGCGCATTCATATGGAATAGCGGCGCCGCGACGAGCAACCGATGATCCCGGTACGGTCCGCCGGCCAGGCGCGTGCGCACGGCCCAGAGTTGGCCGGCGTGATGCAGCGGCACGCCCTTGGGCCGCCCGGTGGAGCCCGAGGTGTACAGGATCATGGCGGCTGCGTCGGGTGCAGGACGAACGGTTTCGAATTCGGGCGCGCCGAGGAAATCGCGCCACTCCGTATCGAGCTCGACACTCGGCATGCCGTCCGGCAAAAGGCCGCGCCGCGCCGCGTCGCAGAACACCAGGCGCACGTCCGAATCCCGCAGCACGAACTCGATGGTGGCGCGCGGAAACTTGTGATTGATCGGGACGGCGGCCAGCCCCGCGCGCATGATGCCGAAGTAGGCGGCAAGGAACTCGGCGCGATTGGCGCTCAGAATACCGATGCGCTGGCTGGCCCGGTAGCCGCGGCGCATCAGGCCGTCGGCGACCGAACAGGCCAGCCGGTCCAGGTCGCGATGGCTGTAGTGCGCGGGCCGCTCCCAGTCGAGACAGTCGAGCAGCGCCGGGGCGTCGAGGTCCTGCGTGCGATCGACCAGATCGCCGAGGTTGAACGGCATGGCTCCAGAACCCGGGGTCATAGGCGAGCCAGTGTAACGCGATTGGGAAAACCTGCGCGCGAGTTCCCGGGCACCTATTTGCGAGAGGCTTCGCGGCTTGAGCGGGCGTGGTCGAATCCTTTTCCTGCGCGGCAGCGCAGATGAACCGTCCGCGCGGTTCGCCGGTCGTGCTTCCGCACGCCGGAACCGGGTGGCGAAAGGCCCCGCCACGGCGCGGCGCCCTTGCTATCATGGCCGTCATCGAAGCGCGCGGTGCGACCAAGGGCGAGGACTAGAGACATGCCGGAAATCGATAGCGGACGCTCGAACGAGCGGCGGATGCTTGCCGAGAGCGTGGCCGACTTTGCCCGCCGCGCGACCGACATGGCGCGCGTGCGCAAGTGGCGCGGCGTGGCGCCCGGTTTCGACCGCGGTCTGTGGCAGGAAATGGCGGCCCTGGGCTGGACCGGGCTGCTGATCCCCGAGCGCTTCGGCGGCATGGGCCTCGGCCTCGCCGAGATGGCCGAAGTGAGCCGGGGGCTCGCCCGCGTGCTCATGCCCGAGCCGCTGGTCGCGTGCGCGGTGCTTGCCGCGCGCGCGCTCGTTCACTGCGACAACGAAGCCTTCGGCGCGGAATTGCTGCCGCGCATCGCTGCCGGCGAATGCGTCGCCGCGCTGGCCTGGCAGGAGCAGGCGGGCGATCTCGGCAACCGCACGCCGGCGACCGAAGCCGTGCTGCGCGGCGGCCAGGTCGTCCTTAATGGCACCAAGCGATTCGTCGCCGGCGCGGCCGGCGCAGATGGATTCGTCGTCTCGGCGCGTGGCGGTTCGGGCACGGTGCTCGTCTGGGTACCCGCAACGACGCAGGGCTCGAGCGTGCGCCTGGAAGCGATGGCCGACGGCCGCTTCTCCGGACGTCTGGAGCTGGCCGATGCCAAGCTGCCGGAGAAGCACGTCCTCGCGCCGGCCGAGATCGCGCAGTCGGCGCTGGATCGCGCGGTGAACGAAGCGACCGTCATGGTGAGCGCCGAGCTTCTGGGCATCATGAGCCGGGCGCTGGAAATGACGCTCGACTACCTGCGCACGCGCGTGCAGTTCGGGCGCAGCATCGGCAGCTTCCAGGCGCTGCAGCACCGTGCCGTCGATCTGTACATGCAGGAGCAACTGGCGTCGGTGGCGCTGGCCGATGCGGTGAGCGCGATCGACGAGCAGCCCGACGATCCGCTCACCGTGGCCGCCGTGAGCCGGGCGAAGGCACGCTGCTCCGATGCCGCGTCGCTCATCACGCGCCAGGCGATTCAGATGCACGGGGCGATCGGTTTCACCGAGGACAGCGACGTGGGCCTGTACGTGAAGCGGACGCTGACCCTGTCGGCATGGCTCGGCAACAGCGCATATCACCGGCGCCGCTTCGCCGGCATGGCGAGCGCCGATGCGGAATGAAGCGATGCGCAAAAAAGGCGATGCGCAAAAGGGGATGCGCAAAAGGCGATGCGCAATGAGGAGAACGCGATGAGCGACCGGAATGCGATCAGCGACGAGGCCTTTCGCAAGGAAGTTCGCAGCTTCTTTGAAACCGCCTATCCCGAAGAGCTGCGCTTTCTGCCGCGGCGACTGCGCTGGAGCGAATGCAAGCCCTGGTACCTGACGCTCGCGCGCAAGGGCTGGATCGCTCCGGCCTGGCCGAAGGAATACGGCGGCATGGCGCTGTCGCCGTCGAAACAGATCATCATGGCCGAGGAGACCGAGCGCGCGGGCATCGGCCGCATGCCGGACCAGGGCATCACGCAAGTCGGGCCCACCATCATGCGCTACGGCACCGAGGCGCAGAAGAAGCAATACCTGCAGCCGATTCTCGACGGCGAGCACGTGTGGTGCCAGGGTTATTCCGAGCCGAATTCGGGCTCGGATCTCGCGAGCCTGCAGACGAGTGCCGTGCGCGAGGGCGACGATTACGTCATCAACGGCTCCAAGATCTGGACCTCGATGTCGATGGATGCGAGCCACATGTACATCCTGGTTCGCACCGACCGCGACGCGCCGAAAAAGCAGGAAGGCATCAGCTTCATGCTGCTCGACATGAAGACGCCCGGCATCACGCTGCGTCCCATCCGCAACATCGCCGGGCACGAGGAGTTCGCGCAGGTGTTCTTCGACAACGTGCGCACCCCGGTCGACGCGCTGGTGGGTAGCCTCAACAAAGGCTGGACGATCGCCAAGGCGCTGCTCGGCTTCGAGCGTCTCGGCATCGGCAGCCCGCGGCGTCCGCGCTATGCCTTCACGCGCCTGGAGAAAGTCGCCCGCAGCCGCGGGCTCATGGACGATCCCGCTTTCGCCGATCGCTTCGCCCAGCTGCGGCTGGATCTGGCCGACTTGAGCTCGCTCTACGGCCGTTACGTCGACCAGGTGCGGCGCGGCGAGACGCTCGGCGCCGACGTTTCCATCCTCAAGATCTGGTCGATGGAGCTCTATCAGCGCATCTCGGAGCTGCTGGTCGAGGCTGCCGACGAGAAAGGCGCGTTGGAAGGTGATGTCGATTTCGACGACGATTTCGTCGATGTCCTGTCGCCGTTCTACATGTCGCGCCCCGGTACGATCTACGGCGGCTCGAACGAGATTCAGCGCAACATCGTGGCCAAAGACGTGCTGCGGCTGCCGGCGAAGTAGGCGCTCGCTGTCAAGTTCTTTTATTCAGAGACTTAAGGGCAAACTGCCGACCGATTAGTAGGCCGAGGCCGGATTCGTACGACGTGTGGCGTTCTGCCTTGCGCTTCCACTAGCGCATGGAAGGGCAATTGCATGTGCGATTGCCATCGTCAATCGGGTAATAGCGCATCGCGTCGACCGACGGCGCTATGCTAATTGTCCGGCACTGTGTCCTTGGGGAGACACCCTGAATACCCATCCGATCGTTCGCGGAGCTGCACCTTGTCACTGACGGATCGCACCGGTTCGATCAACAAGCGCGGCCCAGGCAGCATGCTGCAATCCGAAACGGAGCGACAAGCCTCCGGTCAACCCGACGGGCGACTGCCGCTTCACAGCCCGAGCAGCCTGCTGGAATCCGACACAGAGCGCGAGATCCCGAACCAGCCGGTCGAGCAGCTGCCGCTGCGCAGCCCGAGCAGCCTGCTGGAATCCGAGACAGAGCGCGAGATCCCGAGCCAGCTGGCCGAGCAGCTGCCGCTGCGCAGCCCGAGCAGCTTGCTACCGGAAGAGCCGGGGATGCGGTATGGCTATCAGGCGCGCGACGAGCTGGCCGCCGTCAGCCCGAGCGAGTTGCTTCCGCCTCCGCCGCTCCCGAAGGCGCCGAGACGCAGCCGTCGCGTAATTGCTGTGGTTGCTGGAAGTCTACTGGTCGTCGTGGTCGCCTTGCTGGCGTTGTGGGGAAGCCGCGCTATTCGCGTCGACCCGGCCGAGTTAATGGCCGATGCCAAATTGAAGTATGCAGCCGGCGATGTGCATGCAACAGTCATCCAGCTCAGGAATGCGTTGCAGGCCGATCCGAAGCACTTGGAATCCCGGTTGCTGTACGCCAGCATTTTGCTCGAGCGCGGCGAAGCCCAAGGGGCGGAAGTCGAATTGCGCACCGCACTCGATATGGGCGCCCCCCGACATTCGGTCATGCCGCTGCTGGGCCGAGCGCTGATTGCCCAAAAGGAATACCAGCAGGCCCTGGACGCGATGGCCCCGGGTCCGGACGAAGATGCGAGCAAGCAGCCGGCACTTACGCTTGCCTTGCGGGGTCATGCCTTGCTCTTCCTCGGTCGCATTGAACAGGCGCGGGAAGCGTACGAAACGGCTTTGACCGCAGATCCCGATGAGGGGGAAGCATGGCTAGGACGTGCGCGCCTCGCGGTTCTGGATCGGAAGCAGGAGCTCGCTCTCGCGAGCTCCGAGCAGGCGGTTGCAAAGGCGCCGAAGAATGCCGACGCGCTGGCGCTGTTGGGAGATCTGAAACGTGTCGTCGGCGATGAGGCCGCCGCTTCCGCGGCCTACGAGAAGGCGGTGAGGATCGCGCCGAGCGCTCATGCGACCCGCTTGAGCCTGGCGTCGATCTATGTCAATTCCAAAGAGTACGACAAGGCAATCACGCACCTGGGAGTGGTGCTAAAAGCGGTTCCGGATAGCCCGACGGCGAACTTTCTGCTCGCGCTGACGGACTTCCGCCGCGATAAGTTCGATGACGCGCGCAATCTTGCCGCCAAGGTACTCAACGTCCAAGGAAATCACGTGCCCAGCTTGTTAATGGTGGGCGCCAGCGCATACATGACCCGGGACTACGCTACAGCGGAAAAAGCTCTCGCACGCGCTCTCGTGCTCGCTCCCGGAAACCGCTACGCACGCAAGATGCTGGGCGCCTCGCTGGTGCAGACCAAACAGCCGAAGCGCGCGATCGAAGCGCTAGCTCCGCTGCTCGATCAAGCAGCGGCGGATCCGGAAGTCCTCGCGACATTGGGCGAAGCATATCTCGACGACAACGAGTTCTCCCGGGCGACCGAGCTGCTCGAAAAGGCGGCCGCGATGGCGCCCAAACATGCGGGCGCCCGCATCGGTCTCGGAAAAACCCGGCTTGCCGCAGGAGAGCTCGACCGGGCGGTTGCAGATCTCGAGCTCGCCTCCACCCTGGCGCCACGCGCGCGCGAGGCCAAGCTGCTGCTCGCGATGACTCATGTGCAGCGCAAGGAGTTCGACCGAGCCATCGAGATCATCGGCCAACTGGAGCGCGACGCGCGCACGAACCCTGTTGCGCTGAACCTGCTTGGCGTCGCCTACATCGGCAAGCGCGATTTCACGGCGGCGACCAGGTACCTGGAGCAGGCGCTGGCGCTTTCGCCCAACTACGTACCAGCGGTCATGAACCTGATTCAGATCGACATGCGAGAACGCGATGCGCGGGCTGCGGTACGGCGGCTCGAAAACGTACTTATGGCGAGCCCGAACAACATACAGGCCATGTTCACGCTGGCCGCAATATTGTCCGATATGCCCGGGAGGCAGGAAGAAGCACTGCGCTGGATCGAACGGGCGCAGCAGGCCAGTCCGGACAGTGCGGAGCCTTTGCTGCGTCTGGCGCGCTTTCAGCTGGGCCGAGGCTATGTCAAGGAGGCGCTCGAGGCGGCGCATCGCGGCATACAGGCCAAGGTCCACAACGTCGACGTGCTCGATGGGCTGGGGCAGGTGCAATTGGCTGCGCGTGCCGAGCGGGAGGCCCTGGACACCTATGTGCGAATGGTGTCGGAGAACCCGAAACTGCCGCTGGCCCATGTGAGGTTGGGCGAGGTGCAAAAGAAAGTGGGCAACTCAGCCGGAGCCCGCCAGAGCTACCGGAACGCGCTGGAGCTGAAACCCGACTACATCGAGGCGAAGGTCGCATTGGCTCAGCTCGAAGTTCAGGCCGGGAATACGCAGGCGGCGCTTTCGCTTGCCGCGGACTTGATCACGCAACTGCCCAGGTCCGCGGTGGGACTCAGCGTCAAGGGAGACATTTTGGTCCACAGTAAGCGATTTTCGGAAGCAATAGCGGCATTCGAGGCAGCGTTCGCGGTGCAGAAAACGCCGGCACTTGTGATCAAGCTTCACCAGACGCATGCGCTGCTCGGCAAGGTCGAGCGCGGGGAAGAAATCGTGGACCAGTGGCTGCAGGTCCATCCTAAGGACTTCGACACGCGTCAGTTCGTGGCCGACTACAGCTTGCAGGCGAAGCGCTATTCCACGGCTCAGAAGCATTACGAGGCCCTGGCCGAGGCGATGCCGAACAATCAACAGGTGCTCAACAATCTGGCTGTCGTCTACGATGAACTGAAGGACCCTCGGGCTTTGCAGGCGGCCGATAGAGCCTATCGCCTGAACACGCGCAATTCCTTCGTCGCCGACACCTACGGCTGGATGCTGGTCCGACTCGGGCGACCCGAGCGTGGTCGCGACATTCTGAGGCAGGCGATCGAACTCGCATCTGCTGTGCCGGATATCCGCTATCACTATGCCGTTGGCCTGGCGAAAACAGGTCAGCGCAAGGAGGCTCGCAGTGAACTGGAGCGTGCGTTCTCCCTGCGCGGAAAATTGACACAAGAGGCCGACGCCAAGGCGCTGCTCGAGCAATTGCGCAATTGATGTGTCCTGGGTGAAGGCGCATTTCGTTTCGATAAAGTCGGTGCGCGCTAAGGCGCGCTATTCGGCAAGGTCGGTCGGAAGCAAGCGGTTCAAGGCTGCCCGCCCGGCTTCGCAGGCGAATCGCCTGTCGATATTTTTTACAGTTGGGTCGGCATTGTTCGCCTTTTTCTATTGAAATCATGGAGGTCGTGACCGGCATTGAACTTGCATGCCGTTCCACGCGCATTGCCTCCGGACCAGACCGTACGCGTCTGTCGGAAAACGGGTGGAAAACATGAAATCATGCAAGCGGCTTCTAGCCGTCGTGTTCTTCTGTAGTACCGCGGTGGCCGGATCGGCTCACGCGATCCAGTACTACAATCTGACCCACCAGACGCCCAGTTCCTCGGGCGGATTCGGCAGCCCGAATCCCGTAGACGGTACCTACCCGTACGACCCGCCCCTGCCATCCGGCACATTCGATGCCGTTATCAACACTGGCATTTTCACGACCAATATCGCCGATTACGCCACCTACAACCAAATCGTGGGCACGGGCGTAATGCAGCCTTTCATACGCATTCAGCCCAACGGCAACGTCAACAACTGTGGTGATCCGTGCACGGAAGCCGGCTACAACACCGATGGCGGCAATACCCCAAACCCGGGTCCGGGTCATGAGGACAAAGCGCAGTTCGAAGGCAAGGACAAGGAAGGCACCAACTGGAACCATGCGTTGAAGCTCGGCGACATCGGTACGTTTACCGATGCGAACGGAAACGTGTTCCGGGAATTCATTCTCGATATCAACGAATCTCTCGGCGATCCGAAAGGCACACCGGAGAATCAGGAACAGTACCTGTCGCTGGACAAGTTCAAGCTGTTCATGGGACAGAGCGGCGACTACGACTCCATGGATATCACCGGCACCACCGCCGACGATTATCGCCTCTACAAGAGCGACGCGAACGGTGCTCCCGAAGCCACGAAGATATTCGACATCGATTCCGGCGCGGCAGGGGGTGGAGGCGATAGCAGCATAGGGCTCAATTACGCCCTGCAGGCGGGAAGCGGGAACGGCATCGACCTCGTGGTCCGCATCCCCGATACCTTGTTCAACGCCCAGAACGGCGAGTACGTCTACCTGTATTCCTCGTTCGGCGAGGTGGGGAAGAACAAGAGCAACGACCCGGCTTGCACGCCAAGCAACGGCAACAAGCTCAATACGTGCACTCCCGACTTGCCGAGCGGCGATTTCAGCCAATCAGCGGGTTTCGAGGAATGGTCTACTCGCAGCCACCACACGCCGATCGTACCGACGCTCGCTCTATTGGTGGTAGGTTTTGTCGCGATGCGAAGTGTTGGCCGCGTGCAATTCACCTCCCGCATGGCCCGCTAACCGGCTCCAGCAGGCGTTTCGGACGCTTGTTTGACAGTCAAACGGGCCGGATCGGCTGTTACTTGGGATGACGCGCGGCGTTCAACGGCGCCTCGTTCGCGTCGGCTGGCATTCCTGCACGGCACCATCGAGCCGATCGATGATTTACCTTGTCCCATCAATTCGGCTCTGGGTCGGCACGCCCGGTCCACCCAAGCCGCGATACGCGTGCTGAATACCCTCATCTCTCTGGCGGCCTGCTTGTCGCCTTTCTTCTCCGCCACTTTGATCCCGCGTCGATAGGTCGTCAGGGCCTCGCTCAGGCGACCCGCCTCGGTCAACGCCTTACCGTAATGTTTTCCATGCCGCGGAATATTCCGGGTCGTGTGAGCGCCGTCGATGAGCAAGCCGAGGATCCGCTTCACCGTGGCGACCGTGAGCCGGGCGAAGGCACGCTGCTCCGATGCCGCGTCGCTTCTCACGCGCTAGGCGATTCAGATGCACAGAGCGATCGGTTTCACCGAGAACAGCGTCTCGGCATCGGCAGCCCGCGGCGTCCGCGCTACGCCTTCACGCGCCTGGAGAAAGTCGCCCGCAGCCGCGGGCTCATGGACGATCCCGCTTTCGCCGATCGCTTCGCCCAGCTGCGGCTGGATCTGGCCGACTTGAGTTCGCTCTACGGCCGTTACGTCGACCAGGTGCGGCGCGGCGAGACGCTCGGCGCCGACGTTTCCATCCTCAAGATCTGGTCGATGGAGCTCTATCAGCGCATCTCGGAGCTGCTGGTCGAGGCTGCCGACGAAGAAGGTGCGTTCGAGGGCGAGATCGATTTCGACGACGAGGAAGTCGATGTGCTCTCGCCCTTCTACATGTCGCGCCCCGGTACGATCTACGACGGCTCGAACGAGATTCAGCGCAACATCGTCGCCAAGGACGTGCTGCGGTTGCCGGCGAAGTAGGCGCTTGCGAGGGCAAACGGCTTTTGTTCTTGACGAGCATGTGATGTACATGTAATGTACATGGCAGTTCAGGAGCGAGCTTAATCATGGCATCGTCGGTAGAACGCATCGTCGTTCAGACCACTACCCAGCAAAAGAAGGCCATCGCGGCCAAGGCAAAGCGGCTTGGCTTGCCCATTTCGGAGTTGATGCGTCGTGGCGCGACAGCCTATCAGGAGCGGGACGACGATGAGCTGGCAGCCTTGGCCGACTCGGCACGAGCAGCTGCCGATCGGGCAAGCGCCTCTATCGACGAGGCGCTCGCGTTCATCGATGCGAGCAACAAACGTATCGAAGCCTTGGAGGCCGCCGCCAAGCGGCATCCCAAGGGTGCCGGAAAATGAGCGTAACGGAACGCGTCTGGAACGCTCTGACCGCGATGATCAAGTTGGAGGACAAGGTCTCCGGACAGGCCGAGGCACTAAAGAGTCAACAGTTGAAGATAGAAGACTTGACGGCCCGGGTGATTCGGCTCGAAACACAACTCGAGTTGTTGACCGGAGCGGCCATGCTGAAGCGGCTCGAGGGCGACGGATAAGCCGGCGGCTCCTTCGGAAAGATGGCGGCTTGCTGTGAAGACCGCCATTTGACCTGGCGGGTGGCGTCCGTTTGTCACTTGCTCGCCGGCACTTTACGGTCAACGTTGCGGACACGAGATCAGCCCGCGGTGCCGCCTCGATGGCGGCGATGTCGCTCTTTTTCATCGTCATCATCGCGTCGAACGCTCGCCGGACGGATCGTGTTCTTCTTGGTCATTTCCGTACTCCTAGAGACTAAAGAGCATCCAATAGCGGTAGATTGATACGTCGATACCGCGACCAGCCTACAAAGTCAGCTTGCAGTCCGCGCCCGTTCATCGCCGTTGACGACCTAGCTTTTCGGCGCCGCAAGCGCTTCCGCGATGGTTGGCGGAGCTGTCGGACGGGCGTACATCGACTTCAGGTACTTTTTCAATCTCGGCATGCCGTCGAGCATCTTCGCCTCGTTCGCCCAGTCCAGCGTATACGCGGCGTTGAAGTCGGCCACGCTGAGTCGGTCGGCAACCATGAATTCGCGCTTCTCCATGTGTCGCTCCAGCACGGCTACCATCGCCTTGCACTCCTGCCTCGCAAGATCGATATCCTGGGGCAAGCGCTTTTCTTCCGGGTAAGGACGGTGTGACGCGCGATGCGCCACAGCGGCTGCTCGATCTCGGTCACCAGAAAGAAAATCCATCGATACATTTGCGCTCTGTCTTCCACCGCCTTCGGGATGAATCCCGCCTGCGGATTCTTTTCGGCCAGATAGAGTTGAATCGCAGCGGATTCCGTCAGCACGAGGTTTCCATCCACCAACACGGGCACCTTGGCGGCGGGGTTGAGAGCGCATAGCTCCTGGCGTTTCGTCTCACCTTCCAAAACGTCCACCGTAACGGATTGCCTTGCGAACATCTACATCACGCAGATCCGCCAGAACCGCATCCTGCGCTACGACCCACGCTCGAACGCGATCGAGCAATGGCGCACCGGCACCAACCGCACCAACGGTCTGGCGTTCGACGAGAACGGCCGTCTCTTCGGCTTTTGCTCGGGCGGACGGGCCATCCGGGTGTCGGGCGTAAACTCGTCAGGTCGGAACGCATCGTCCAGCTTGCACGGCCCATGGCTGCTCAGCCCATGACGGCTCTTGAACGGAGAAGAAAATGCTGATCGTCGATTCCCAGATCCACATCTGGAAGAACGGGCGGATGATCGCCCACCACCGCCAGGACCCGACCTATTCGTACGAGGATGCGCTGGCCGAGATGAAAGCGGCGGGCGTCGATTGCGCGGTCATCCATCCGCCGGGATCGATCGGCGAGCATATGAATGCCTATGCCATCGAGGCCGTGGAGCACCATCCTGACCGATTCTGCATACTCGGCAACTTCGACCTGCAGAGTCCCGATCGCGAGCATATCGTCGCGCACTGGCGCGAATGCTCGCCGGGCATGCTTGGGTTCCGCTTCAGCTTCAACGATCCGCACCAGAAGACGTGGCTAACAGACGGCACGCTCGACTGGTTCTGGAAGGCCTGCGAGAAGCAGGACCTCCGCGTAGGCCTGCTCGTCTCCGGGCCGACTATCCCGGCATTCGGGAAGATTGCCGAGCGGCATCCCGGCCTGAAGATGCACATCGATCACATCGGCCGCGGCGGCGGCAGGGCCACCATCAAGGACGACGCCATCTATGCGGACCTGCCGCAGATGCTTGCGCTCGCCCGGCTGCCCAATGTCGCGGTCAAGCTGTCAGGCGCGCCGAGCACTTCGAGCCAGCCCTATCCGTACCGAAACATTCACGGCCATCTGAAGCAAATCATCGATGCCTTCGGCCCGAATCGCTGCTTCTGGGGCACCGACATCACCCGCATGCCGATCTCCTGGCGGCAATGCGTAACGATGTTCACGGAAGAGATGCCGTGGTTGCAGGGGCGCGACCTCGAGCTCGTGATGGGCAGCGCCATCGTCGACTGGCTCGGCTGGAAGCGGCCTTCCCGCAAGTGACTATGTCATGCAAGTAATGTCGAGCAGTTCGACCGCGTGCTCCCTTGAGACGGGATGTCAGAGTCCCATCATTCCGGTCCACCATTGCAGCTTGCCGTTCAACTCGACGTCGTACTTGCGCACCAGTTCGAGCCTGCCGTCGGCCCCGATGCGAAACACGCTCAGCCCCGCCGGAGCGAGCCGCACCTCACTGCCGTAGTGCGTCCACATATCGCGAATGCTTGCGGCTACGAGCAGGCGGCCGCTCGGGTCGATGCTGACGGTTCGCACGTGGTGCGTGAGCGGATCGACGTTTTGAATACGCCGCGGTTCGCCGGTCGTCTGGTCGATGGCGAATACCGCAATGCTATTTTCGCCGCCGGCGAATACGCGTTTACCGTCGAGTTCGACGGTACTGTCGGCGCGGTTCGCGGTGTACACGAAGCGTCCGTTCGGATGAACGTGAATCGCGCTGGTGGTTTGATGCAACTTCGGATCGCGGATTACCGCGAGCGTGGTCGCGGTGAACGCCGGTGTCGCTTCCAACTTGTCTCCGGCGGCATTGAGCCGGTGCATGTGCATCTCGTTCTGGCTTTCGATGTTCGCGTACATCCACGGCTTGGTCGGATGGAAATCGACATGGCGCGGTCGATAGTCGAATCCGTTGCGGCCACCGACGATGTTCTGCGCGTCGGTGAGTTGCCCGTGGTCGAAGCCGAATACCTTGATCGCGCCCGGGTCCTCCGGCTTTCCGTCCTTGGCGTCGTTGCCGCGCGCCGGGAAGATCACGATGCGATTCGATGGGGCGACGACCACCTGGTGCGCGTAGATGCCGACATCGGCCTTGGCCTTTTGCTCCACCCGCGGCCCCAGGGTGCCATCGGCGTTGATGGGATGTACGGTGATGTTGCTCGGGTTGTTGAAGGCGCTCAACACGTGCGTGCCCGCCGGATTCACGCAGTGGTGAATGGGCCGCGAGGGCAGCGGCTGCGGCTCGCCGTGCATCGCAGCCGATCCGTCGCTCGCCACACGCAGTGCACAAATCCGATGCATCACACCCGGGACCGGCGTATTGCCCGAAGCCGCGTCGCTCGTGGACACGTAAAGGAATTTTCGCGACGGATGCGGCCATACGTACTGCACATTGGACGGCAGGGTGACGGACGTGCGCTGGGTAAGCGTCGCCGCTTCGACATCGACATCAAAATGCGTGAGCACGGCGCCCACGCTTTGGTAGAGCACGGTTCGATCAGCCATATTCCCCTCGGAGTGCTGGATGACGGCAGGCAATCGCTCGCATTGCGCGAGCGATTGGTGCCG
>WHTS01000082.1 GCA_009377585.1 Betaproteobacteria bacterium | reverse complement strand
TGGCATGGTTCGTCTCTCATGACCTCAACTTCTCGAACCGCCCGGTGCGGACCCGCATGCCGGGTGGTGTGGGAGGGGTCCGGTCAACTATGATCGGCCCCTATCCCGATTCTTGCCGGCCCGAACGGCTTGCCCGTTCGGATGTGAGCATACTCAGAGGAGTAATTATCATGCTGACCGTAAGACCCTCGGGCCGCGCGCTCGGTGCCGAGATCATGGGAGTCGATCTGTCGCGCGATATCGACGAGCCGACTTTTCAGGTAATCGTAGACGCGCTGCATGAACATGAGGTCATTTTCTTCCGGAATCAGAATCTGACGCCCGAGCAGCACATCGCCTTCAGCCGCCGCTTCGGCGAGCTCGAGCACCATGTGCGGCAGGACTGCTGCAGACCCGGCTACCCCGAGCTCTTCGTCGTTTCCAATATCATCGAGAACGGCAAGCCGATCGGAAGCCAGGATGCCGGCTTCTTCTGGCATTCCGACCTGTGCTATGTGGAGAAACCGAGCCGCGGGTCGCTGTTCTATGCGCGCGAGGTGCCGATGAAGGACGGTGCGCCGCTCGGCGACACGATTTTCTCGAGCATGACGAAGGCTTTCGATGCGCTGCCGGAGTCGACAAAACAGAAGCTTCTCGGCCGCAACGCCGTGAACTCTTACATCCACGGCTATTCGCGCGACCGGAAAAGCGGCGCGCGGAAGGCGCTCACCGAAGAGCAGAAAAGAAAGACGCCGGACCGCGAGCATCCTGCAGTGCGCACGCATCCATATACCGGCAGGAAGTGTCTCTTCGTGAACGAGGGCTACACGACGCAGCTCGTCGGCATGGAGCCGTCGGAAAGCGCTGCGCTTCTGTCGGAGCTCTTCGCCCGGATTCAGCAGCCCGACGTCACCTACCGTCACCGGTGGCGGGTGGGCGACTTCTTGATCTGGGACAATTGCGCGACCCAGCACCAGGCGATAAGCGACTACGAGCTGCCGCTGCGGCGGCGCATGGAGCGCACGACGCTCTGCGGCACGGTGCCGATCCTGTAGGGCGCCGGATTGGGCTGCCAGCGCACTGCCCGCGCCCAGCTCACACACCCGAGACAGACGAATGTTCAGATACGCACTGGCAGCATCGTGCCTTGCCGCGGCCGCTGCGCTGCCGATGGCGCACGCCCAATCTTATCCGCAGCGACCGGTGCGCCTCATCGTGCCGTTCCCGCCTGGTGGCGCGAACGACGTCCTGGGCCGGCTCATCGCGGCGCGCATGGCTCAAGGCACCGGGCAGCAGTTCGTGGTCGACAATCGCGGCGGCGCGAATAGCATCATCGGCTGCGACCTCGCCGCGAAAGCGACGCCGGATGGCCACACGATTCTGATCGTGCCCGGCAGCCACGCAATCAACCCGGCGCTATACAAGAAGCTGCCCTACGACACTCTGCGGGACTTCGCGTCCATATCTTTCCTTGGAAATGGCGCATATGTGCTGGTTGCGAGCCCCACGTTGCCGGCGGAGAACATACGGGCACTGGTCAGTCTCGCCAAAGCGAAGCCGGGCGCACTGAATTTCGCTTGGCCGGCACCGGCAACATCACGCACCTCGC
Organism: Betaproteobacteria bacterium; assembly: GCA_009377585.1. NCBI lineage: Bacteria > Pseudomonadati > Pseudomonadota > Betaproteobacteria > Betaproteobacteria bacterium. The sequence goes on along the minus strand of WHTS01000082.1, from coordinate 26,942 downwards.
GCTCGAGCTTTTCACCAGGACCGCAGGCATCAAGCTCGTCCACGTGCCGTATAAAGGCGGCGGTCCCGCGGTCACCGATGTCATGGCAGGGCACGTTTCGCTCTACTTCGGGACGGTCGCATTGGCGGGACCGCTGATGCGCGCAGGCAAAGTGAAGGCGCTCGGCGTCAGCACGCCGAAGCGGACTGCTGCTTTCCCGAACGTGCCGACGATTGCCGAGTCAGGCGTACCCGGGTTTCAGGTGAGTGGGTGGTACGGGCTGCTGGCGCCGGCGAAAACGCCTGAAGCGGTACTGCGCAAGCTCAACGTCGAAGCGGCGAAAGCGGTGCTCGCGGACGACGTAAAAGACAAGCTGGTGAACGCGCTCGGCGTCGATCCGGTTGCCGGACCGCCGGCCGAGCTCGATGCGCTCATCCGTACTGACATCGCCAAGTGGCGCAAAGTCGTCGCGGAGCTCGGTATCACTGCGGAGCAGTAAACGAATAGTCTAGGGAGTCGATCGCATGGAAACCGGTCTGAAGGGAAAGACGGTGCTGATCACCGGCGCGAGCCGCAACATGGGACGCCATGCCGCTCTCGCGTACGCGCGCGAAGGGGCCAATCTCGCGATCTGCACCAGCACCAAGATGGCCGAGTTGCGGCAGGTCGCCGATGAACTGCGCGCGCTCGGCGAAAATGTAGTAGCGGAAAAGTGCGACGTGGGCGATGCGGCCGCGGTGGGCCGGTTCGTGAAGACGGTGTGCGGCGAGCTCGGTTCGATCGATGTCGTGCTGAACAATGCCGTCTACCGTGCGGAAGGCAATTTTCTCGAGCAGAGCGACGAAGCCTGGATGCGGAACGTCGAAGTGAACATTCACGGTCCGCGCAATATCTGCCGCGCCGTGTTACCCGCAATGATGGATAAAAAGTGGGGCCGGATCATCAATTTTTCCGGCATCGCACCCTTCCTCGGCATCGGCGCAGCCAAGGCCATGGCCAAGACCGGCATCATCGGTTTCACCCGCGGCATCGCCCGAGAGTTTGCCGAGCACAACATTACCGCCAACTGTATCGGCCCCGGAACGATCGAAGTCGAGCGCGACGCCTTTCAGATGAACAAAGAGCTGCGGCCGATGCAGCCGATACGCCGGCTGGGTAAGCCGCAGGAAGTGGTGTCGCTGATGGTCTATCTCGCGAGCGAGGACGCCAGCTTCATCACCGGGCAGTGTTACCTGGTGAACGGCGGTATGTACATGCTTTAGGCGATACGACGGCACACCTTCTTCTACAAATCAGCAGGCCGCAACGTCGAATCCCCAGGAGCAAACGAGAGCGCCCAGCGGACGCCCTGGGCGCCGCTGCCATGCCATTTGTACCGTGTCTTCGCTTTGGTTTGCCGATGCTACTTCAGGCGATACTGTTCGAGCTTGTTTTCGTCGAGGCTGATGCCAAGACCCGGCCCGACGGGTAATGGCAGGCTGCCCGACGAAATATCGAGGCGCGTGGTTGCAACGGTATCTGTCACCTTGAGCGGACCCACGCACTCGAGTCCGGGCAGCACATTGCGGGACGTGGCGGCGAGCATAATCTCCGCGAGCGTGCTGGGATCAAGTCCGAAGCCGTGGCCGATCACGACCGGAAGGCCTGCGGCCTCCGCAGTAGCCAGCATGCGCGATGCGCGGAGAATCCCCCCGGCCTGCTTGATACCGAACTTGACGAAGTCCGCGCAATCGGCCTTGATGACCGCGATGAGACTCGCGTGATCGCTCACCGATTCGTCAGCCATCACGGGAATGCCGCCTTCCCGGCGCACCCGCGCCATTCCTGCAAGATCGCGCAGATGTGCCGGCTGTTCGAAAAGCTGCAAGTCGAATTGTTTGACCATGCGGCAGAGCTTCAACGACGTGTCTGCGTCGTACTGCAAGTTCGCGTCGATGCGAAGCTTCATCGCGCTCCCGACAGCGGCGCGTACGGCTTCGATGCGGTCGCGATCTGCTTCGACGCCGCTGCCGACTTTGATCTTCGCCGACTCGAACCCCGCCTTGAGCCATCGCCGCGCTTCGGCCGCCGCTTCCTCAGGCGGAAGCTCTCCAATCCAGCCATTGAATTGCACGCTTTCCTGTGCAGCGCCGCCGAGATAGGTGTAGAGCGGCACCCCCTGAATGCGCGACGCGAGCTCGACGCACGCCATTTCCACAGCGGCTCCGGCGCCGGGCTGCGTGGGCGTCAGCCCATCCAGCAGTTCGATCAATCGGTTGATGTTGGTCGGATCCTGTCCGATAAGCGCAGGGGCAATGCGATCCCGGATCGCGACTGCAAGCTCCGCGGCCGTTCCCGGCGACTTGGTGACGGCCGACGGCTCGACGCTGCTGATGCCCACCGTGCCGTCCGATGCGGTGAGGCGCACCACAGCACATTTCGTCGCTTGCTTGGAGACCCCCGCGCTCGTAAACGTGCCGGTCAGCGGCATCGCCACGCCGAATACTTCGACTCGTTCTATCTGCGTTTTCATTGGCTTCCAGTTGTGGCTCGTAACACGATTGTTCGAAGCGTCAATACTACCTGTGTGGTACGTGAATCAACGACACCGGAAAAGCAAGGGAAGCTCGTCCAGCCGATGGGCGCCGAAGCAGTGGCACGGCAGGCGGTGGGCGGTTTCCAAATCCGCCTCGTCACTCAGGCTTGATAGCCGCTGCGCGTATCACTTGTCCCCATCGCGCGATTTCAGCACGCACGAACGCGCCAAACTCGTCGCTGGTCAAAGACCCGGGCTCAGAGCCCGACGCAAGCAGGCGATCTCGCGTATCAGGCGACGCCAGCGCGCGGTTGATGTCGGCATTGAGTCGCGCTGGAAGTGTCCGCGGCACGCGCGCCGGTGCGAACACACCGGCCCAGCCGACTGCGAGATAGTTTGGATAACCCGATTCCGCAACAGTCGGTATATCAGGCCATGCCGCAGACCGCTTGGCGCTCGTGATCGCAATTGCCCGCAGCCTGGCGTTGCGCACGTGCGGCGCCGCAGTGAGCGCGCTCGTGATCATGAACGCAGTCTGTCCGCTGATCGTATCCACCAACGCCGGGCCGGTGCCCTTGTAAGGAATGTGGTTGACCTGCACGCCCGATTGCATCGTCAGGAGCTCCATTGAGAGGTGCCCGAGCGTACCCACGCCCGCATGCGCGTAGTTGAGTCCGCGCGGCTTGGCTTTAGCGAGCGCGATGAACTCGCCAAAGGTTTTCGCCGCGACTGACGGGTGAAGCACGACGAGGCTGGGGGTCTGCGCCGCGAGCGCGACGGGCACGAAATCTTTCTGCGCTGAGAAGGGGAGGTTGGTGTACAGACTCTCGTTGATCGCGTGCGTTGCGATCGTTCCCATGACCAGCGTGTAGCCGTCGGGCGCTGCGCGGGCGGCAAGCTCGGTGCCAATGTTGCCACCCGCACCGGGCCGATTGTCGACGATGACCTGCTGACCCCAATACTCCGTCAGCTTCACGCCGATCGCGCGCGCCAGCACATCGGTTGGCCCGGCGGGCGGGAAAGGCGCGATCAGCCGCACCGGGCGCGTGGGGTAATCGCGTGCCTGGCCGAAAGCTAAGAGCGGAAAGGCCAGAACCAGCCCAAGCAACAGCCCAGAAACCCGCCGCCACATTGGCATAATCTTGCGCAAAGTCATGACAGTGCCGCCCGTGTCTGCCCGGTCGCAGGCGGTACGCCCATCCCAACGCCGTCTCCATACCGGTCGGCAAACTCCGGGGCAAGCTTGCGATGACCGTTGTTGAGCCATAGCCGCAGCATGTGACGCTTGCGCTCCGGTTCCGGCCACTCTTCGTAAGCCGTCCGCGAATGAAGAACTGCGTGGTTATTGCAGAACTGCATGTCGCCAGGCTCGAGGACCATCTCGAGGCGGATATCTTTACGCGCAGCCGTCTGGTTGAGAAATTCCATCGCTGCCGTTTCCAGATCCGTAAATGTCAGGCCCGCTTTGCGCGCCGCCTGCATGATTGCCGTGTAGACATACCGGCACGAGAGCTTTCCTTCGTAGTAGCTGTAAACCGGAATGCGATGCGGGGTGAGTGGACCCACACCAGGCAACTCCTCGCCTCGCAGATCGTAGTGGAAGCCTCGCGCCAACACTTCCAGGTATTCCGGATGGGTCGACAATACCTCATTGTACAGCGTAATCGCGCTTGCCAGACGCGACACTCCACCTGATTTGGCTTTGCGAAAGCAAAGCAGTCCGACGATGTCGCAGTTGTCATTATGGAAAAACAACTCAGCGCTGGTCTGATAACCGCGAACATTCTTGTCCATGTATTGCAGGCCTTCGACTGCTCGCACGTGCCCCAGCAGATCGCCCTTGGCGTTTTGCGAGATCGGGTAACCAAAATGCGTTCCGATACCCCAGAAGATGCGCGCGATATCGTCGTCGTCGTATTTGCCGAAGGGGAGCCCTCTGATGACGACGAAGCCACGGCCGTTTTCCAGCTCTTCCGCTATGCGGGCTAGATCGCCGACCAGGGCCGGCAGCGCGAAATGTTCACGGCGCAGCTCGGTGAGAGGAACCGGGTGCTCGCGCAAACGCGCCAGAGTTGCATCGAGTTCCTTGATGGCGTCAGCCGGCAACGTATATATCCACTGCTCACCCTTTTCCAGGTCGCTACCCTTCCAGGCGCTGCGGTCGGTGATCGGACTACGAAGCACATCGCGCAGTGCTGACGTCATGATTCATCCTCCTGCCAAAGTTACTCAGGAGTCAGTAAGTGGGGCGACACATTCAGCTATGGCTACAGGAAGCAATTCTAGGGAATCTGTCGACTAAGCAAGCGACTGGTGAGTAATTATGCAAACAGATAACGCCTGGGAAGTCGCTCGGGCAATCGACGTCAGTCGTTGGTCACGCCAATCGCCTTGATGAGCTTCGCGAATTTGTCGAGGTCGGCGCGCATACGTGCCGCCAGCTGCTCCGGCGTGCCGCTCCAGGCTTCCAACCCCTGATTCACCATACTCTTGGCAATATCCGGTTCTCGCAAGATCTTATTCACAGTCGTATTGAGCTCTGCGACGAGTTCGCGCTTGAGACCTGCAGGTCCGAACAGCGAAATCCAGGGGTTCATTTCATATCCCGGCAGGCCCGACTCGGCGATCGTGGGGATATTCGGCGTGCTTGCGACACGCTTCGCCGTCGTCACGCCGAGCGCGCGAATGCGTCCAGCGGTAACGTGTGGCAGCGCGTTGGGCAGCGTCGCGATGGAGGCCTGCGTTTCTCCTGCCAGCAGCGAAGTGATTGCCGGTGGTCCGCCGCGAAAGGGCACATGCGTGAGACTGATATTCGCGGTCGTAGCGAAGAGCCCCATGGCGAGATGCGGTGAGCTGCCATTGCCAGACGAGGCGTAGTTGATCTGGGCCGGCCGGCTTTTGGCGAGCGCGATGAATTCCCGCGTCGATTTGACTGAAAGCGAGGAATGCACCACCAGCACTGCAGGCTGGGCCGAAAGGAAAGCAATCGGCGTGAAGTCTTCGATGGTGCGGTACGGCAGGTGTTTGTATGTCGTTGCATTCGCCACGTGCGTCGCCGAATGCACCATCAGGGTGTGACCGTCAGCGGGCGATTTCGCAGCGAGCTCTGCGCCGATCGTGCCGGCGGCGCCTGCGCGGTTGTCCACCACGAAGCTTCCGTGGAGTAGGGTTGAGAGACGCTGGGTGACGATGCGGGCCGTCGTGCCGATAGAGCCGCCGGCGGGCCAGGGCACGATCACGCGGACGGGGCGCGTAGGATAATTCTGCGCGAAAGCCGAGGTGGCGCACACGACGAGCGCGAGAGCAGCCAGCCCGGTTGAAATGTGTCTGCTCATGTCGAGCGCTCCTCCTCCAGATATTTGATCGCGGCATCCCGTGTGGCGAGCGAAATTCGAGAGGCGATGTTCTGCGCGGACTCTCGGTCTCCTGATCTGATCGCCTCGAGTAACTTACGCCAAAGCCGCGCGGAGTCCTTGCGACGTTCGACCGAGGCGAGCGCAAGCCGTGTGTAGCGTCTGGTCTGCAGCGTCAGCGCCTGAAGCATGTCGCGGAGCCAGCGATTGGTCAGGCTTTCCGTCAACGCATTGTTTACCGCCAGCGCGGCCTCTACGTATTGCTCGTACTTGTCCGGCGTCCTTGCAAGCTCAGAAATCTCCGATCCCATCGTCTCGCCTCAAGTCCTCAGACGGCGCTGATTATAGCTTGTAGATTATTAATAATCTATATACACTCCACTTTTCGACGCCTCGTACAGGAGATCCCTTGCAAACCGCAGCTCAAGACAGTTACCTGCATTCCTCCGTGCGTGCGGTTCCGCTCGCAGACCAGATCGGCGCGGATATCCTCAACGTCGATTTGTCGCAGCCGCTCTGCCAGGCCGATTTCAGGGCCATTTACGACGCGTGGATGGCGCATCACGTTCTGCGTTTCAGAGGACAGGACCTCACCAAGGAGCAGTTGCTCGATTTCAGCGCGCACTTCGGCGAGCTGGACAAGGCGCCGATCAACATGAAAGGCGAGCCGTGGCTTCCGGGCTACCCGAATCTCGCCGTAATGTCGAACATCATCGAGCAGGGCCAGCCGCTGGGGAGCCTCGGCTACGGTGAAGCCGTGTGGCATACGGACATGTCCTACAACGATACGACGCCCTCCGCTGCCTTACTTTATTCCCGGGAAGTCACTAAGAGCGGCGGCGAAACCGGCTTTCTGAACATGTACCACGCGTACGAGACGCTGCCGGAAGACCTCAATGCGGCGATCGAAGGTAAGCAGATCAAGCATGACGCAAGCCGGAATAGCGCCGGCCAGCTGCGCAAGGGCTACAAAGAAGTGAGCGATCCGCGTGAAACGCCGGGCGCCGTGCACGCGATCATCATTCGCCATCCCGTGACGAAACGCCGTGCGCTCTATCTCGGCCGGCGCCCCCTGAGCTGCATCGTCGGCCTGCCCCTCGACGAAAGCGAAACTCTGCTGGACCGCCTGTGGGCGCATGCGACTCGTGAGGAGTTTGCCTGGTTTCAGAAATGGAGCGTCGGCGATCTCTTGATGTGGGACAACCGCTGCGTGATGCACAAACGCACGGCATTCGATCCGACCGAGCGCCGCTACATGCTGAGAACGCAAGTCAAAGGCTCACGTCCCGCGGCGTAGCGCCCTCAAATGGCGCACCGGAGGCGCCGGCGGTAGTCTTCCGACGAAAGGCCGTAAACCTCACGGCGTTCGCGTACGATGAACCAACGCGAAGAAATAAGGTTCCCTCCGCGCCCTCGTTCGCACCGGCGATCTCCTACCCGCGGACCCGGGTGCGGATAACAGTGAAGGAAATGAGGTGCCATTCGAAGAACTGCTAAAGGATCTCAAGGACCGCGAGGCCGAGGCGCTTGCCATGGGCGGGCCGGAAAAACTCGCCAAGCGCAAGGCCGAAGGCGTGCTCAATGCGCGAGAGCGCATCGACTATCTCATCGACAAGGACTCTTTCATCGAGTCCGGCAGGTATGCCCGCAGTCACCGGCCCGAGGTGAAGCACAAGACCCCTGCGGACGGCAAAATTGCGGGCTTCGCACGCATCGACGGCCGCGAGATCGCGCTCGTCTCGAACGACTTCACGGTGCTCGGCGCGTCTTCCGCCGTGATCAACATGAAAAAGATCAAGCACGTGAAGCAGGTCGCGGCGAAGCGCGGCATGCCGCTCGTGCTGCTCGGCGAATCGAGCGGCGCGCGCATGCCCGACCGCATGGGCGCTGCCGGGCGCGCAATCATCGCGCAGGACGCGACCGAGTATCAGCGGCTGCGAGAAAGCCCCTGGGTTTCCGCGCTGCTCGGGCAGTGCTACGGCTCGTCGACGTGGTATTCGGCCATGTCGGACTTCGTGGTCATGCGCAAGGGCTCGATCATGGCCATTGCGAGTCCGAACGTGACTTCGATCGCGATCAACCGGCCGATCGACGCCGAAGACCTCGGCGGTTGGAAACTGCTGACCGGTGTGTCCGGGCTTGCCGATATTGCGGTTGACACCGACGAGCAGGCGCTGGACGTCATCAGGAAGTTCCTGTCGTATTTGCCGAGCCACAACATGGAGGCGCCGCCCGAGCACGCGGTGCCCGAAGGCTCCGACGAACCGTGCAGGGAAATGCTGGAGATCGTTCCCGAGTCGCGCAACAAGGTATACGACGTGCGCAAGGTGATCAGGGCGATCGCTGACAAGGACTCGGCCTTCGAGGTCAAAGAGCGCTACGGGAAGTCGATCGCGACGGTACTGGCACGGCTGGACGGCAAGAGCGTCGGCTTCATTGCGAACAATCCCCTCTTCAAAGGCGGCGCGCTCGATGCGGATGCTTGTCAGAAAGTCACCAGCTTCATGGTGCTGTGCGATTCCTTCAATGTGCCGCTCGTGTTTCTCGTCGACGTACCCGGGTTTCTCATCGGACTCGAAGGCGAGCTGCGCGGAATGCCGGGCAAGGTGATCAACTGGATGAACGCGATGTCGCTCGTCACGGTGCCCAAGATCACGGTGATCATGCGCAAGAGCTATGGGCAGGCGTTCATCAACATGGCGGGCGGCAGGAACGCCGACGAAGTGGCGGTGTGGCCCACGGCCGATCTGGGCTTCATGGATCCGGCGGTGTCGGTGAACGTGCTCTTCGGCGTGCGCTACCAGGACGATCCCGAGCGCTTCGAGCAGCTCAAAGCCGAAGTCGAGCGCGACACCTCCGCGTGGGGGCTTGCCGAGCTGTATGAGGCGCAAACGGTGCTCGATCCCCGAGACACCCGCGACTACCTCATCCGCACGCTGCAGGTGCACCGCCTGCGTCTGAAAAAAGGCGTGGGCGAGCACCTGCTGCGTAACTGGCCGACGAGTTACTGAATCGCATGGGGCAGAGCGGACGCCCGCGCCTGCGGCCGTAAAGAAGACACGGGAGAGCGAACGAATGCAAAGCGGATGGTTACAGGCGGCAGCGTTGTCGCTGCTCGTTGCGAGCGGCGCTGCCACAGCGCAGAACTACCCGAACCGTCCGGTGCGCTTCATCGTTCCGTTCGCGCCCGGCGGCAACACCGACGTGCAGGGACGGTTGATCGCGCAGAAGCTGTCGGAAGCGTGGGGCCAGCAGGTCGTGGTCGATAACCGGGGCGGCGCCGGCGGAACCCTTGGTGCGGACATGGCTGCGAAAGCGGCGCCCGACGGCTACACGTTCGTACTCGCATCATTCGGCAACATACTCGTCGGGCCGGCGTTGTACCGGAAGCTGCCGTACGATCCGGTGAAGGATCTCGCGCCCGTTGTGCTCGTGTCGACGCCGCCCGGCCTGCTGGTGGTCAATCCCACGCTGCCCGCGCGGGACGTGCAAGAGCTGGTCGCTTACGCGCGCGCGAATCCGGGCAGGATCAACTACGGCTCCGCGGGTAATGGCGTCTGGAACCACCTCTTCGGCGAGCTCTTCAAGTCGATGGCCAAAATCGAGATGACCCATGTGCCATACAAAGGCACGGCCCCTGCCATCACCGATCTCATCGGCGGTCAGCTCCAGATGATGATGTCGCCTTTTCCGACCGCGTTGCCCCACGTTAAAAGCGGCCGGCTGCGCGCGCTCGCCGTCACCGACGCCAGGCGCTCCCCGGTCGTACCGAACATTGCGACCGTTGCCGAATCGGGCTTGCCTGGGTATGCCGCGGCGAGCTGGTTCGCGCTGCTCGCGCCCGCGGCCACGCCGAAGCCGATCATCACGAAATTGAACCTCGATGTGAACCGGATTTTCGCCGAGCCCGCTGTCAAAGCGGCGTTCGTGAGCGATGGCAGTGAGCCGGTCGGTGGCACACCGGAAGATCTCGCCAGATCGATACGCGAGGGCATGGCCAAGTGGGGCAAGCTCGTGCGCGATCTCAACGTGCAGCTCTGACAGGCCAGGCGAACATGAAAGCCGACGCAAGACGCTGCATACGCTACCGCGATCTCATGTGCAAACGTAATTTTCTGATCGCGCTCGTGTTCAGCATGCCGCAGCCGTATGCCCATGCGGTGGGCTATCCCGATCGTCCGATTCGTCTCGTGGTGCCGCTGGCGCCGGGCGGAACGACCGACATCCTCGCGCGCCTGGTCGCGCAGCGCTTGACTGCAACGTTGGGCCAGCCGGTGATCGTCGACAACCGCCCCGGCGCCGGCGGAAACATCGGCAACGAGGTGGTCGCGCGTTCGGCCGCCGACGGGTACACGCTGCTGATGGCGGCGCCGCCGCTCGTCATCAATCCAGGCCTTTACGCGAAAGTGGGTTACCGGCCAGTCGACGATTACACGCCGATCTCTCTCATCGCGTCGGTGCCGGTCGTGCTCGCGGTGAATCCCGGCGTTCAGGCGCGCTCGGTAAGGGAGTTGCTCACGCTGGCAAAGGCGCACCCGGGCAAGTACAACTACGCCTCTTCGGGTGTGGGTGGAACGCCGCACCTCGCGGGCGCACTTTTCGCCAGCATGGCGGCAGTCGATATCGTGCATGTGCCGTACAAGGGGTCGGGCCCGGCGCTCACGGACCTGCTCGGCGGGCAGGTGCACATGCAGTTCTCGGGACTGCCGCCGCTGCTGCCCTTCATCAGATCAGGCAAGCTGCGCGCGCTCGGTGTGGCGAGCACGAAGCGTACGCCCGCGTTGCCCGAGGTCCCGACTATTGTAGAAGCGGGCCTGGCCGGCTACGAAGCAACGTCGTGGCAGGGCCTTTCCGCTCCGGCGCGGCTGCCCAGGGAGATCACCGCGCTGCTCAACGCGACCCTGGTGAAATTCATCGCCGCGCCCGAAACACGGGCACGCTTCGCGGAGCTTGGCGCTGAACCGGTGGGAAGCAGTCCGGCGGAGTTCGCGCGCTTCATCAAGGTCGAGTTCGACAAGTGGGGCCCGGTGATCCGCCAGACCGGCGCGCGCGCCGATTGACCGCAACCATAGGCGAGGTTTACGCATGGCATTCGAAGATCTGTTGAAGGAACTGGACGAGCGCGAGGAGCGCGCGCTCGCCATGGGCGGCCCTGAGAAGCTCGCGCAGCGTAAGGCGCAGGGCGTGCTCAACGCCCGCGAGCGCCTCGATCGTCTGTTCGATCCGGGGTCTTTCAGCGAATCGGGCCTCCATGCGGTCTCGGCGCGGGCGGAAGACAGGCAGACCACGCCCGCTGATGCCAAGGTCGCTGGCTTCGGTCGCATCAACGGACGTGAGGCAGCGGCCATATCTAACGATTTCACGGTGAAAGGCGCGTCCAGCGCGAACATCAATATCAAGAAGTTGAAGCACATCAAGGGTGTCGCAAAGAAGCGCGGCATCCCGGTCGTATTCCTCGGCGAGTCGACCGGCGCGCGCATGCCCGACGTGATGGGCGCCGATTCGATCGGCTCGAAGGACGATCCGGTCGAGTACCAGCGCCAGCGCGAGTCACCGTGGGCGGCCGCTGTGTTGGGCTACTGCTTCGGCTCGTCCGCCTGGTACGCCTCGATGTCGGATTTCTGCGTGTTCCGTAAAGGTGCAATCGTCGCTGTTTCGAGCCCGCGGCTGATCTCGATGGCGATCGGTAAGCACGTCGACGCTGAGGAACTGGGCGGCTGGCGCGTGCACGCAGAAGTGAGCGGCATCGCCGACCAGGCCGTCGATACCGACGAGCAGGCGATCGACGCGGTGAAGCAGTTTCTGTCCTATCTCCCGAGCCACCATATGGAGCCGCCGCCCGAGTACCCGGTGCCGGAAGGTTCCGGCGCGGATATGGACCGGATCCTCACGCTTATCCCGGAATCGAACAACCAGGTGTACGACGTGAAGAAAGTCGTGCGCAGCATCGTCGATCGCGATTCGATGTTCGAGTTGAAAGCACGTTACGGCAAAGCGATGGTCACGACACTCGCGCGGCTGGATGGCAAATCGGTGGGCATCATCGCGAACAACCCGCTGCACCGCGGAGGCGCGATCGGCGCCGATGAAAGTCAGAAAGTGCAGAATTTCTTCGTGCTCTGCGATTCATACAACATCCCGATCGTGATGCTGGTCGATCAACCAGGCTTTCTCATCGGCCTCGAAGGCGAACAGCGGGGCATCACCGGCAAGGTGATGAACTGGATGAATGCAATGACCCTCGTCACTGTGCCGAAGCTCTCCGTGATCCTGAGAAAGAGCTACGGACTTGCCGTGTCGAGCATGGGCGCAGGCGGCAATACCGATGAGCTTGCGTGCTGGGTCACTGCCGAGATCAGTTTCATGAAACCCGATTTCGGCGCGCGCGTCGTGTTCGGCGTCGATCCGGAGAAAGAACCGGAGCAATACAAGGAGACGCTGGCAAAAATGTCCAAAGGCACTTCGGCGTACGACATGGCTGCCATTTATACGGCTCAGGACGTCATCGACCCGCGGGATACACGTGAGTGGCTCATCCGAATGCTGGAAGTGCATCGCCTCCGGATGACGGGTGGGGTGGGGCAGCATCTCCTTCGCACCTGGCCGACCAGCTACTGAAGACAAACATGCGGAGGCCGCGAATGCGCGAGCCGTCGGATACGAAAAACAAACGTCTACAACAAAGGAAACCGTCATGGCACGAATCGAAGTGAAATCGGAGATCACTGGCACTGTCTGGCAGGTGAAGGCGAAGCCCGGCGACACGGTGGAGTCCGGCGACACGCTCGTCGTTATCGAATCGATGAAGATGGAGATCCCGGTCATCACCGAGGATGCCGGCGTCGTGAAAGAGATCCTGGTGAAAGAAAAGGATCCAGTCGCCGAAGGCCAGGTCGTTGCGATTCTGGAAGACTAGCATTCATGTTCAGCAAAGTGCTGGTCGCAAATCGGGGTGCTGTTGCGGCGCGCGTGTTGAAGGCGCTGCACGAGATGGGCATACCGTCGGTCGCGGTGTATTCGGAAGCAGACGCCGGGGCGCCTTACCTCGCTCTCGCAACCGAAACGTATGAGATCGGCGCGGCGCCTGCGCGCGAGAGCTATCTCGATCAGGACAAGATCATCGACGTGATTCGGAAATTCCGCGCCGACGGCGTCCATCCCGGTTACGGCTTTCTGTCGGAGAACGCAAGCTTCGCGCAGCGTGTCTCCACCACCGGCGCGCGTTTTATCGGCCCCTCACCGAAGTGGATCGATGCGATGGGACACAAGACGCGCGCCCGGGACCTCGCGGCCCAGTACGGCATGCCGATGTCCAAAGGCACCGAAGTCCTGCCGGCAGATCCTGCCGCGATCCTCGCGGCGGCGCGCGCGATCGGCTATCCGGTGCTCGTGAAGCCCGCCGGTGGCGGCGGCGGTATCGGCATGCTTCCCGCGAAGGACGAATCAGAACTGCTGGCTGTGGTGGAACGCTCCCGCTCGCTCGCAAGTCGCGGTTTCGGAAACGCCGAGGTGTACCTCGAGCGCCTGTTCGAGAAACCGCGGCATGTCGAGTTTCAGGTGCTCGGAGATCGACACGGCAACGCCGTGCACCTCTTCGAGCGCGACTGCTCGACACAGCGGCGCAATCAGAAGGTGATCGAGGAAGCGCCGGCGCCCGGCATTGCGCGCGATCGCGTGGAAGGACTCGCCGATCAGATCGCCGGGATCGTGCGGGATATGGGCTACGACAACATTGGTACCGTCGAAATGCTGATGGCGGCGGGCGGCGAGTTCAATTTCCTCGAGATGAATACCCGGCTCCAGGTCGAGCACGGCGTGACCGAAGAAGTAACGGGTGTCGATCTCGTGAAAGCACAGATTCGGTCCGCCGCCGGTGAAAAGCTCCCCGACATGCTGCCCGCGAAAATCGAGATCCGCGGGCATGCGATCCAAGCGCGGGTGTATGCCGAAGATCCGAAAAATTTCTTTCCTTCACCCGGCAAGCTCGCGGTGTTTCGGCCGCCGCAGGGCAAGGGGATTCGCGTAGATACCGGTTTTGCCGAAGGCCGCGAGGTGACACCGCATTATGATCCCATGATCGCCAAAGTGATCGCATACGCGGAGAACCGTGACGCAGCGATCGACAGACTTATCGCTGCTTTGGAAAGCTTCGAAATTCAGGGACCGAAGACGAATATCCCGGCGGTGCTGGCGATCCTGCGCTCCGAGCCGTTTCGGGCGGGCCGAGTCCATACGGGATTGATTCCGGAAGTACTGGCGAGGAAAAAATAGGTGGATTCGAACACGATCATTGCGGAAGCCCGGCGGAAAGGCCGCGCCGCGCTCGATGAAGCCGCCGGCAAGGCGCTGCTCGCGAGTTACGGGATCGCAGTGCCCAAGACCCGCGTTGTGAAAACGCCGGAGGAAGCGGACGCAGCATTGCAAGGGCTCCGCCTCCCCGTCGTAGTGAAAGTCGTCTCCCCCGAGATCCTCCACAAGAGCGACGCGGGCGGTGTTCAAGTGAATCTCGCGAGTGCCGAGGCCGTGCGCGAAGCGATACGCACGATGTCAGCGTTGCCCCGGATCAGGGATGCGCTTGTGGAAGGCTGGCTCATCGAAGAGATGGCGCCTGCCGGGCAGGAGATGGTCATTGGAGGGCTGCTCGATCCGCAGTTCGGCCCCTTGATCATGGTCGGTCTTGGCGGGATATTTGTCGAAGTGCTGTCTGACGTGTCGTTCCGGATCTGCCCGATTACGCGGCTCGATGCCGAAGAGATGCTGGACGAACTGAAGGGCGCGGCGATCCTCGGAGGCGCACGCGGGCGCAAGCCCGTGTCACGCGAGGCGATCATCGACGTGCTGCTCAAGATCGGCGGAGAGAACGGCCTGCTCATGCAAAACGAAAACGATATCCAGGAAGCCGATTTGAACCCTGTCATCGTCTCGGACGATGGCGCGATCGCCGTCGATGCGCGCTTCATACTGACGCATGCTGAAGTGGCGAAGTGATGGAACCGCAACCGATGGAAACAGAAAAGATCATCGAAGAATTCATGCCGCTGTTTGCGCCGAAGACGGTCGCGGTGATCGGCGCATCGACCAAGGGCACGGCCCTCCCGAACGTATTCATCCGGCGCATTCGCGAATTCGGCTACGAAGGCGCGATTTACGCCATCCATCCGACGGCTACCGAAATCGATGGAGTGCCTGCGTACAAGAGCCTTGCGGACACGCCCGAGCCTGTCGACTACGCATTCATAGCGATCGCGGGGGCGCAGATCGCGCCCATCCTCGGGGCCGCCAAGGGGCGCCTGCGCTTCGCGCAGGTGATCTCGAGCGGGTTCGGCGAGGTTGCAGAAGGCCTCGAATTGCAGGAACGCCTCGTCGAAGCCGCGCGTGCGGGCGGTACCCGTCTGATCGGCCCCAACTGCCTTGGTCTTTATACGCCGCGTGGCAAAGTAACGTTTACCGAGATCGGGTCGAAGGAGACCGGCACGGTGGGGATCGTCTCTCAAAGTGGCGGCCTGGGTACCGATATCATCCGCCGCGGCTTCAGCCGGGGCCTCAAGTTCTCCGGACTCGTCACCGTCGGCAATTGCGCTGACGTAACGCCGAGCGAACTGGTGGAGTTCTATCTCGCCGACGCGCCGACGCGCGTAATCGGCATGTACCTCGAGACGGCCCGCGACGGCCGCCGGCTTTTCCATATTCTTCGCAACGCCTGCGCATCGAAGCCCGTCGTGATACTGAAAGGCGGCCGCACGAAACAGGGCCAGACCGCCGCTGCTTCGCACACGGGCTCGCTGGCCGGCGACGAGCGCGTCTGGCTCGCACTGTCACGGCAAACCGGCTGCATACTCGTCGACACGCTCGACCAGTTCATCGACGTGCTCCTCGCGTTCCAGACGCTTACGCCGCGGCCGCGCCATCCGCTGAAGCGCGTGGCGCTATTTGGCAACGGCGGCGGCACGAGCGTCCTGGCGACGGATTTCTATGCCCGCCTCGGCCTCGACGTCACGCCGTTCGACCAGGGAACCATGGATGAGCTTGCGGGGCTTAGGCTGCCGCCGGGCACGAGCATTACGAATCCGGTCGACTGTCCGGTCGGCACGCTACAACAGGAGGAGGGCCGGGTGGCCGAAAAAATTCTGGATATCATGTACCGCAGCGGCAAGCCGGATGCGCTCGTGATGCACCTCAACCTCTCCGCGTTCGCCGGGCGCTCGAAGCCGGAGGTGCTCGACAATCTCGTCAAAGCGGCGCTGCGCGTGCAGGAGCACTACCCGGGGCAGGCGCACTTTCTACTCGTGCTGCGCTCGGACGGTGAGCCGTCGCTGGAGAAACGCAAGCGTGACTTTCGGGCGAAAGCAGTCGAGCTCGGCGTTCCAGTGTATGACGAGATGTCGAATGCCGGTCACGCGCTGGCGGCGCTGCAGGCGCACGAGAACTTTCTCCATCGTCGTGCGGTGCCGACGGCTGCGGCGGTGCGCACATGAGCTGGCGAGCGGAGATCGATGAAATCCATCGCCGGCGCGAGCTTGCCGAAGCGTGCGGCGGTCCGGAGGCGGTGGCGAAACATCACGCGGCGGGCAAGCTCACGGTGCGCGAGCGCATCGGCGCTTTGCTCGATCAAGGCACCTTCCGTGAAGTCGGCAAGCTTGCAGGCCGCGCGAGCTATGACAAGGAAGGCCGGCTCAAGGGCGTCGAGCCCGCCCCGTATGTCATGGGCCTGGGCAAGATCGACGGCCGCGCAGTTGCGGTAGGCGGCGAGGACTACACCATCCGGGCAGGGACCGGTTTCGGGTCGGACCGCCGCAAAGGCGGTCAGGGCGGTTTCGTCGAGGACCTTGCGTACGAGTACCGCATACCGCTGATCAGCCTCAGCGACGGCACCGGCGGCACAGTAAATACAGCGAAGCGCAAAGGCTACACCGTCGTTCCGGGCAGCGGGCAGGACGGGTTCGAGCGCTCCACGGAGCTGCTGGGCGTCGTGCCTGTCGTTTCCGCCGTGATGGGCACGACCGCTGGCGGTCCTTCGATGCGGGCCATCCTTTCGCACTGGTCCATCATGGTTAAGGGCACCAGCCAGATCTTTGCCGCGGGCCCACCCGTGGTTGAGCGCGCTTTTGGTAACAAGATCACCAAGGAACAACTCGGCGGCACCAAGATCGCGGTGGATACCGCAGGTACGATCGACAACCTTGCGGCTGACGAAGCCGACTGCCTGCGGCAAATCCGGGGGTTTCTTTCGTATATGCCACAGAATGTCTGGGAGCTCCCGCCGCAATCACGCTGCGGCGACCCTGTTGATCGTTGTGAAGACGAGCTTGCGGATATTATTCCGCGCGCGGGCCGCCAGGCATACAACATGAAGAAGCTCGTCCAGCTGATCGTCGACCGCGATTCGCTTTTCGAGATACAGCCCACGTTCGGCCGCGCGCTCATCACCGGGCTCGCACGAATGGACGGATACGTCATTGGCGTCGTCGCCAACAACCCGATGTTCGGCGGCATCATGGATTACAAGGCCGCGCGCAAGCAGGGACATTTCGTCGAGCTGTGCGATATGTTCAATATTCCGCTGGTGTTTTTCGCTGACATCCCGGGGCTTATGGTCGGAGTGGAATCCGAATCGGAGGCGATCCTGCGCGAGGGCGTACGCGCGCGATACATCGGGTTTCAGGTGTCCGTACCGGTCTTCACCGTGCTGGTGCGCAAGTGCTATGGCGTCGCCGGCGGGGGTACGATTGACCGCAGCGGACTCAACTTCAAGATTGCGTGGCCATCGGGACATTGGGGATCGCTGCCGGTGGAAGGCGGCGTCAAGGCCGCGTATCGGCGTGACATCGAAAGTGCCCCCGATCCTGCGGCGCGGGAACGTGAAATCGAGCAGGAGCTGCAGCAGCTCGGATCCCCTTTCCGCACGGCCGAGGCGTTCGCTATCGAGGACCTCATCGATCCGCGCGAGACGCGTCCGTATCTTTCCCAGTTCATCGAGGCGCTGCAGCCGCGGCTGCGGACCCAGCTGGGGCCGAAGTACAAAACCGGGGTGCGGCCGTAAGGCCCGCACAGGAGCGCCCGGATCCAGTGGGCGCATCCATTCATCCTCCAGGAATTCCACCCATTTCACTGAACGAAGGAGAGCGATCATGAATTCGAGAGCACGCACGATGGCGCGCTGGATTGTCACGTCGGTGGCAGTGGGTTTTTCACTGCAAGCCTACGCTCAGGCCTGGAAACCCGAACGCAACGTGGAGATTATCTCCGGCACGGCCGCCGGCGGTGCGGTCGATCGCGCGAACAGGACCGTACAGCGCATCTGGCAGGAGAAGAAAATCGTCGAAGTGCCTATGACGGTCGTCAACAAGCCGGGCGGCGGCAACACGATCGCATGGCACTATATAAACTCGCATGCCGGCGACGGACATTATGTTTCCATCGCGCCGTATACGATACTCACGAACAAGATCGTCGGCACGAGCCCGATCACCTGGTCGGACTTCACGCCGATATCGCTCCTCTTCAACGAGTATCTGACCATCGCGGTGCGCGCGGACTCGCCGATCAAGACGGCGGCAGACCTCGTCGAGCGACTGAAGAAGGATCCCGGCTCGCTTTCGATCGCAGTGGCTAGCACGCTCGGAAATCATATCCATATCGGTGCTGCAAAGCCGCTTAAAACCGCAGGCGTTGACGTGAAGCGTCTCAAGGTCGTCGCGTTCAAATCCTCCGGCGAGTCGATCACCAACTTGTTGGGTGGCCACATCGATGTCGTATCGTCGACGACGCCGAACGTCGTAGCGCAAATGCAGGCAGGCAAGATCCGCGTGCTGGCGGTCACGTCGTCGAAGCGCCTGCCGGGCGTTCTCGCAGCGGTCCCCACCTGGACGGAGCAAGGGCATAAAGGTCAATTTCTCGGCAGCCCAGGGGGCCATGAAGACGCCTTCCGCAAGCTCTCCCAGACGGAGGAATGGAACAGGGAGCTCGCGGTTAATCAGTGGGAAGGCAATTATCTCGGCTCGCGAGAGGCCGCTAAGTTTTACGCGACACAGTACGCGGAGATACGAGAGCTTCTCACCGAGCTCGGGCTCGCGAAGCAATGAAAACCTGTCCTGGCCTGCGAGGTTCACAAAAAGCGAGGAAGGTCGCAATCGAATCCGCACACGCCATACGTTGTCTCATCCTCGCTGTAGTCGCAGCGACGTTCTGTGGCGGGGCAGCGGCGCAGTGGAAGCCCGAGCGTCCTCTCGAGCTGATCGTAAGCGCGGCCCCGGGCGGGAATCAGGATCTTACGGCTCGAGCTATCGTGGGCATCTGGCAGGCGCGCAAGACTTTGTCTTCCGCTGTGGTGGTGAACAAGCCTGGCGGCGGCGGCGCGGTTGCGTCCACGTATCTCAGCCAGCACGCGCGCGACCCGCATTATCTGATGATGCTCGCGCCTACGTTGCTGACAAGTCGCATCGTCGGCGCCGGCAGCTTCCATCACAACGACTTCACGCCCATCTCGATGCTTTTCAACGAGTATATTTTCGTCACCGTCAAAGCGGATTCGCCGATCAAGTCCGGTAAGGATCTGATCTCGCGCCTCAGGGAGGCGCCCGATGCGCTCAGCGTCGCAATCGCTACCGCCGTCGGCAACCATATCCACATGGGCATCGCACTGCCCATGAAGGCGGCCGGCGTCGATATCAAACGCATGAAAATCGTGCCATTCAAATCGTCAGGTCAGTCGCTAACCGCTGTCCTCGGCGGACATATTGACGTCACCGCCTCGACTTTTTCCGCGCTGCTGCCGCACGTCAGTGCGGGCACGCTGCGGATTGTTGGCATGAGCGCCCCACGGCGCATGCCCGGCATGCTGGCAAACATCCCGACCTGGAAGGAGCAGGGTGCAAACGCGGTTTTCGACAGTTGGCGCGGGGTGGTCGGCGCAAAAGACATCGGCGAGGCGCAGACCAAATATTGGGAAAGCGCGTTCGCAGCATTGAGCCAGACCGAGGAGTGGAAGAAGGACCTTGAGAAGAACTTTCGGGTCAATCATTACCTGAGCGGGCAGGACGCTCGAAAGTACTGGGACGCGCAATACATTGAGCTCGAGGATGCCCTGAGAGATCTGGGGCTTGCGAAACGGGCTAACTAAAGCAGGCGGATGAGTCGCCGACGGAGCCCGGCGCGCCCGGTCGATAGAGGCGGCAAACGATGATCGACGCAACGTGCACGGGGCCGCTATTGGGCCTGTCGAGGGGACAACGGTGAAAGCAGCAGAGAAGACAGCGCCGCTCGCAGGCGTACGTGTGCTCGAGCTTGGTACAACGATAGCGGGGCCCTTCTGTGCCCGGCTGTTTGCGGATTTCGGTGCAGAGGTGATCAAGGTCGAGGCGCTGGAAGGCGACCCTGTGCGGCTGGCCGGACAGCATTTTCAGGGCGAATCGCTCTACGCCAAGAGCCTGATGCGCAACAAGACGTTGGTGGCAATCGATTTGCGCAACGAACAGGGACAGGATCTGGTACGCCGCCTGGCCGCAAAGTGCGATGTCGTGATCGAGAACTTCCGCCCCGGCGGACTGGAAAAATGGCGGCTCGGCTACGAAGATCTGAAGCGCGTCAAGCCGGATATCGTAATGGTGCGCATCAGCGGCTACGGTCAGGATGGCCCATACAGCTCGCGCCCGGGATACGGCGTCGTATGCGAGGCCGTAGGCGGCCTTCGTTACATCAACGGCGAGCCCGGGCGCGCGCCGGTGCGTTCCAACATCGCACTCACTGACTATATCACCGGGCTGTACGCCGCATTCGGAGCAATGCTCGCGTTGCGCCACCGCGATCACACTGGGGTGGGGCAGTATGTCGACACCGCGCTATATGAATGCGCCTTCAGTTTTCTCGAAACGCATGTGCCCGCCTACGACAAGCTCGGCATGATCCCGCAGCCCACGGGCCCAGGACTCACTAACAGCGCGGTAAACAATCTGTTCGAGACTCAAGACGATGTTTATGTGCACATCCAAGGTTCGCAAGCCAACGGCTTTCGGCGTCTGGCACTGTCCATGAAGCGTCCTGATCTACTGGAGGACGTGCGCTTCAACACGCGGCGCGAGCGTGCCAAGCATGCGACCGAAATCGACGCCATCGTTCAGGAATGGGTCGGCGCGCGCAGTTACGTCGACGTCGAGCAAGCCTTCCGGGCAGAGGATGTGACGTTCTCGCGCATCTATAACATGGCCGATATTTTTGCCGACCCCCATTACAAAGCCCGGGGCATGCTGGCACAGATTCCGGACGACGATCTCGGCACGGTTACCGTGGCTGCCCCGGTACCCCGATTGTCGGAGACCCCGGGCCGCATCCGGCATACCGGCCGACCCATCGGCCACGATACCCGTCGCGTATTGATGGCGCTGGCGGCGGTTTCTGACGAGTATCTCGCGAGTCTCGAGGCGGCGAAGGTCGTCCGCTGCGTCGGGTCACCACATGCGGATGACCAGGCAAAGGAAAAGAGGTCATGACCTTGAGGAGCCCGAAAGCCGTGTCTTTCTTGCGCCGGCTGGTATTCGCATGCATGGCGCTGTCCCTGCTGATGTTTGTGGAGCGATTCGTTCACGCAGCAGAATGGAAGCCCGAGCGGCCCGTCGAGATCATCACCGGAGCGGCGGCGGGGGGCAATCTCGACATCACAGCCCGTGCTATCCAGACGATCTGGCAGAGTCGAAAGATCGTTCCGAACACCGTCGTGATCAACAAACCGGGCGGCGGCGGCGCGATTGCATCGGCGTATCTCAGTCAGCACTCCGGCGATCCGCACCGCTTGATGACATTGCCGATGACGCTGTTCACCAGTCAAATCATGGGCCAGGGAAAGTTTCTGCACACGGACTTCTCTCCGATCTCGATGCTGTTCGGCCAATACGTATATGTGTCAGTACGTGAGGATTCGCAGATAAAGGACGGGAAAGACCTCGTCGACAGGCTCCGCAAGAATCCGGCTTCGTTAAGCATCGCCATTGCGACAGCCATCGGCAACTCGATCCACATGGGGCTCGCTCTGCCGATGAAAGCCGCGGGCATTGACGTGAGAAGGATGAGAATCGTGCCTTTCAAGTCTTCGGGCGACTCCATGACGAATCTGCTCGGAGGGCATGTCGACGTCGTGGCGTCGACATTCGGGACGCTTCTTCCGCATTTGAGTGCCGGCCGAGTGCGGGTGATCGGGGCCAGTGCGCCGGCGCGTTTGCCCGGGAATCTCGCGAACGTGCCCACCTGGAAAGAGCAGGGCGCGAATGCCGCGTTTTTGAGTTGGCTCGGAATCGCGGGAGCGAAGGGCCTCAACGCCGTGGAGCTGGCCTATTGGGAATCTGCGTTTGCAGCACTCGCGAAGACCGACGAGTGGCGCGAAGACCTGGAGAAGAACTTCCGGGTCGACGCTTACATGAACAGCCGCGACACGAG
This sequence comes from Betaproteobacteria bacterium, assembly GCA_009377585.1. Taxonomy (NCBI): domain Bacteria; kingdom Pseudomonadati; phylum Pseudomonadota; class Betaproteobacteria; species Betaproteobacteria bacterium. The sequence goes on along the minus strand of WHTS01000082.1, from coordinate 4,670 downwards.
GAAGTATCTGGACCAGCAATATGGCGAGATCAAAGGAATTCTGACCGAGCTGGGGCTGGCAAAGCGCGCCAACTAAAGATGTGCTGCGCAGGAATTAGCATTGCTATCGCGAAGGAATTGAGATGAGCTGGGAAGCAGAAGCCGAAGAGATCAAGCTGCGTCGGAAATGGGCCGAGCAGATGGGTGGGCCGGAGGCCGTCGAGAAGCGTCACGAACAGGGTTTCCTCACAGTACGCGAGCGCATCGCGGGCATCGCTGACGCTGGATCCTTCCAGGAAGTCGGGAAGCTCTCGGGCAAGGGCAAGTACGTCGACGGCAGGGTCGTGAAAGTTACGCCAGCGCCGTACGTCATGGGAATGGCGGAAATCGACGGACGCCCGGTCGCGATCGGCGGGGAGGATACGACCGTGCGCGGGGGTACGAGCTGGGGCCATGGCCGGCGCAAAGGTGGTCAGGGCGGTTTTATCGACGACCTCGCTTATCACTACCGCATACCGCTCGTTCGGCTTATCGATGGCTATGGCGGCGGGGTAGCCTCGGCGAAGCGTGGGTTTACGGTCTTTCCGGGTCACACCAACGATCCCGGGGTGAACGTCGCCGAACTTCTCGGCATGGTACCCGTGGTGAGCGCGGTACTCGGAATCGCCGCGGGCGGACCGGCGCTGCGCGCCGTGATGTCGCACTGGTCGGTCATGGTGAAGAACAGCACGATATTCGCGTCCGGGCCGCGGATCGTGGAACGCGGCATTGGTCAGAAGCTCACGAAAGAGGAACTGGGCGGACCCGGCGTCGCAGTCAAGAGGGCCGGCACCATAGATAACGTGGTGGCGACTGAGGAAGAGTGCTTCAGCATGATCCGGCGCTTTCTTTCCTATATGCCCGCGAACGTGTGGGAGCTTCCGCCCGTGCTTCCACCGGATGATCCTGTCGATCGCTGCGAGGATGAGTTGATCCGCATCGTACCGCGTGATCCGCGCAAGCCTTACAACATGAAAAAAGTGATCGAGCTGGTCGTCGATCACGGCTCCCTGTTCGAAATCCAGTCGACATACGGACGTTCGGCCATCACAGGACTCGCGCGCATGGGGGGTTACCCTGTCGGCGTGATTGGCAACAACCCGATGGTGGGGGGGCGCATCGACGTGAAATCCTCCCGCAAGCAGGCCCACTTCATCGAGCTGTGCGATTGCTTTCACATTCCTCTCATTTTTTTCATGGACGTGCCGGGTTTCATGATCGGCAAGGAATCGGAGGAAGCCGCCATTCTGCGCGAGGGCGCTCGCGCGGTGCACGCAAAATGTCAGGCGACGGTGCCCATCATCTCCCTCGTGACGCGCAAGTGCTACGGCATGGGCGGGGGTGTCGGCATTGACAAGTACGGCTTGGATTTCAAGGTCGCATGGCCTTCCGGCGAGTGGGGCTCCCTCGCAGTCGAAGGGGGTGTCAGCGCCGTCTACAAACGTGAAATCGAGAATGCGCTTGACCCGAAGCAACGCGAGAAGGAGTTGGAAGCTGAGCTCAAGACGATCACCTCGCCCTTTCTCACTGCGGAAGCGTTTGCGGTGGAGGACCTGATCGATCCACGCGAGACGCGGCCATATCTGTGCCGCTTTGTTAAAGCGATGCAGAGTCGGCTTAAATCCGACCTCGGTCCAAAGCCACGCTATGGGGTACGGCCGTAAAGTGCTCTTCTGCGCAAAGCGGGCCGGCCGCACGTTCGCTGCGGATATTTACCGATCTGTACGTCCAAGAGGGACCTATCATGAATACGCGCACTGCATTTCCTTTCGTCCCGGTAACCGCCGTGCCCGATGACTTCCCGCTGCGTCGGGTCGAGGGGCCGCAAGCCTGGCTCGGCCCCGACCTCGCGCGCAGTCGCGAAGAATGGACTTACGCACTGTCCGCATCGGAAATCGCGGAACTGCGCGATGCGATTCGTCGCGTCGAAGCCTCGGGCATCGACGTCGTCGACATACGCGCCGCAGACTTTCCTCTTGCCGGCTGGGCCAGCCTGCTGCAACGGCTGCGGTGCGATATGTTCGAGGGCCGCGGTTTCGCCGTCGTCCGCGGCTTCCCGGTGGCGGAACTCTCGTCACTGCAGCGCTGCCTGGGCTATTTCGGCGTTGGCGCGCACTTTGGTGTAGCCACCTCACAGAACGCCAAAGGCCATGCAGTGGGCCATGTCTGTGATCTGGACGTGGATTACGGAGCCACTACAGGCCGTGGTTATCAGACGAATGCGCGTCTGCCCTACCACAGTGACTCCGCCGACCTTGTGGGCTTGCTTTGCGTCAATAAGGCGAAAAGCGGTGGCTTGAGCAGCTTGGTCAGCTCGGTAACCCTGTACAACGCTATGCTCGATCAGCGTCCGGATCTCGTACGCGTCCTGATGGGACCGGTCTACCGGGATCGGCGCGAGGAAATCCCGCGAGGACAGGGGCCCTGGTATGTCATCCCCGTGTTCAACCCATACCAGGGGCGCGTGTTCACGACCTACGTACGCAGCGCCGTTCGAAAGGCACAACGCTTTGCAGAGATTTCACGAATCTCGCCGCAGTTGGACGAGGCGATGAACCTTCTGGACGCACTCGCGGACGACCCCGCTTACCATCTCGATATGGATCTCGAGCCTGGGGATATCCAACTCGTGTGCAACCACTACGTGCTGCATTCCCGCACGAGCTTCGAGGATCATCCGGACAGCGCTGCGCGCCGGCACTTGCTGCGCCTCCATCTGGCGTGCGCGGATGGACCGGCGCTGCCGCCCGTGTATGAGAACCTCCGTGGCTACAACGAACACGGTCGTCCCTCCGGCATGCTGCTCGAGGGGGTGCGACTCAATGCGCCGCTCACGCCGATCGATGGTGGGCCCGGCACTTCCGCGCAGCGCATGCGCACGCAGCTCACGCAATGAACACCAAGGCTGCGATAGCGGGCGCGCTCCTCACGGTCGCCACGACTGCAGTCGCGCAGCCGCAGTTTCCGCAACGTCCCATCCGGATCGTCGTGCCATTCGTGGCAGGTGGGGGTTCCGACTTCGTGTCCCGGGCGCTGGGGCGGCACCTCGAGGCGAACCTCGGAAAACCGGTCGTGATGGACTACAGGCCAGGCGGCGGCGGCATGATCGCTTCCGGTGTGGTGGCGCACGCCGCGCCCGACGGCTATACGATCTATATGGCCGGCTCGACTTTCACCTCGCAGCCCAGCATGCACGCGAAATTGCCGTTCGATTCGCTGAAGGATTTCGCGCCCATCTCGCGTGTAAGCGTCACTCCGGCCGTACTCGTCGTGCATCCGACGGTGCCTGCAAAGACAGTCAAGGAGCTCGTTGCACTGGCGAAGCGGCGCCCGGGGGAGCTCACTTACGGCTCCTCCGGTGTGGGATCCGCGTCGCACCTTGCGGGCGAGAAGTTCAAGATCCTCGCGAACATCAATCTCCTGCACGTGCCGTTCAAGGGCAGCGCGCAGATATCGGCGTCGTTATTCAGCGGCGAAGTTTTTGTTGCGCTGATCAACCCGATATCCATCAGGGCCGCCATCGAAGCAGGGCGCCTGCGCGCTCTGGCGGTCACCACAACCGAGCGCTCGCTGATGCTGCCCCATTTGCCGACCATTGCCGAAGCTGGGGTGCCCGGCTACGACAATGCGATCTGGACCGGGCTGCTCGCCCCCGGTGGCACGCCTCAGCCAATTGTTTCTCGCTTGAACGTAGAGGTGCGCAAGGCGCTGCAGTCGCCGGATGTGGTGAATACCCTGGCGGGCAATGGCGCCCGGCCTTCACCGACGACGCCTGAACAGTTCATGGCCTATATCAAAGCGGAGATCGAGCGGACCGCGCAGATCATTAAGAGTGCCGGCATAGCGGCTCGATAGAGCTGGCTTCGGAGGACCTGTTCGTCAAACGCCGAGCCATCGAGGTTCTGGATGCGCTGCCGACGGCTTGTCGCAGCGCGATTTGCGAGCAATGTATCAGGCACCGCTACAAGGCACGCCGAATCGTCTGGAAGGAAGGGGCACGCGCCCGAATTCATTGCGTTTATAGCGCGGGAGGACGATCTCTCTGCGGTCGAACGTAGACGGCGGATTACCTGAAGCCCACATAGGGCCGCGGTGCCTGCCGGCCGTACGGCACGCTCATTCGCGAAGCCGCTGAAGTGGTGGGGCTGACGCGAGCTACGCGATCGTCTCGACCGAAAATGCGTCCGCCTCGAGCCGTGGCCGGATGTGCGCCCATGCTCTCGATGTTCGCGAAGACACACCGCCTTGTGTCGTGACCAATTGCTCCAAACGCGGGCACCAAGCTTGAGTTAACGTGTAATTTGCCGTCAGCGCACCTCGTCGACATCGCTTGCAGGTATCTCAGTGCGTGTGCGTCGACGCGCGCTGCGTCCACGTGCGATTGGCGCGGAGTTCGAAAGATCCCTTAGTCGGATCTCCGGACTGTGCAGCCGCCTCATTGCATTCCCCGATTCGAAAAGCAATGCGCCGTCGTCAGCGACACCGCGTACGATGCCTTCATCGCTTCTTCCATTCGGCAGCGTGAGGGTGACGCGCTTATTATGATGGATATGATGACGATCCCACTCCGCACGCATCGACCCTAGCCCGTCACGAGCGAAGGCGCCCAGCACCTGCGCAAGCTCCCGGAGAACCATTCCGAGCACCGCGCT